>DASTCX010000025.1 GCA_035710745.1 Candidatus Eremiobacteraceae bacterium
AGCGGTCGCACCGGCGTCAAGCTCGTGCAAAATCCCGATGATCTGCTGCTCGCTGAATCGCTTCTTCATGGGCGTCTCCTCCAGGTGAGTACGCCCAGAAAATCACAGTCTCATTCGGCCCGAGTCTCGGGGGTCAGCGCAATTGTCGTCTGGCCGAATTGATTGTAGCCTAATGGAGGCGGTTAGCGCACAAACCCTTCTAGGCACTCCGCTGATCCACCATCATACTCGACCAGCAGAAAAAGGTGACGACCGCCACCTGCTAAGCCAAACACTACCGGCTGCGCTTACGAGGATCGCGTGGCGATTCGGCAGGTCGATCTTAACACGGTACCTAGGTGCCGAATAGTCTTGGCAGATCTTGCCTCCGTCAAACGGGATGCAGGGAGGCCACGAAAGGACTTGCAGCGTCCGAGCGACGCGTTGAAGAGTTCGAACTCCGTGAATCGTTATCTCCACATATCGGTAGCTACCATCTGGCTCGTTTATGCGGACGACGGGTATGCCCTGTTGCAAACCTACGAGTTCGATCCGCCCAGGATTGAGAGGCACGCCCGAGGTCTCTTCTTTAGACAGCACAATCGGTTTTATTCGCCCCTTATCGAGGACGCCTAGCCGCGATGCCTCACCACCTTCGGTATTCCAATAGTATGGTGGACGGTTCGGATAGTAAGCGACGTAAAGTTTTCCATCGGACCCCTCGATCGCTGAGCGAGGATAAATGTCAAAATCGGGGATGAAGCGTGTGAGGCGGACAGTCGGACCAAGGTCAATATCGTCCAGCGCGAAGTTGGTCTTGACCCCGTTCTTGGTCAAGCGGGTTGGGTGATAAGCTGGCTTTCGAGCTCCGCCATCCGGGCCAGGGCAAAGGATTGCGGCGATCGTTGACCCAGCGATGAGTGCGGGTGTTCGGCGTTGTAGTCTTGCCGCCATTTCGCAGCAGCACGTCGTGCGTCGTCGAGTGATTCGAAGTAGCTCGCGTTGAGTAGCTCGCGCCGTAGCATCGCATTGAGCGATTCGATAAACGCGTTGTCGGTCGGCTTCCCTGGGCGCGAATAATCCAATTGCACCGCGTTGTAGTATGCCCAGCGGTCCATCGCGAGTGCGGAGAACTCGCTGCCGTTGTCGCAGGTGATCCGTTGCGGCTTGCGTTCGAGCACGATACCGCGGAGGACCTCAACGACGTCGCTGCTCGTCCAGCGCGGTCGCACCTCCAGCGCCACGCACTCGCGCGTATGCGTATCGACGATCGCCAACAGCCGAATCGCGCGACCGTCAGCCAGCCGATCGTGGATGAAATCCATGCTCCAGACCTCGTTCGGCCGGGTTGCCACGACACGTGCGCCCCGAAGGACCGCACACCGGCGCCGTCGTGGCCGCTTGCGTCGCAAACCCAGATCCGCCAAGCGATAGAGCCGGAAGACCCGCTTATGATTTGCGCAGATTCCGTCCATGCGCAGCCGCGCCGCGATGCGGCGGTACCCATAGTGCACTCGTCGCGACGCGATGTCCTTGATCTTGAGCGTCAGCGCTTCATCGAGCTGGAGACGCCGATGCCGGTAATACACCATGGCACGATTCGCCCGCATGAGCCAACACGCACGACGGCAACTGATCGAATAGCGCTCTTGAATCGAGCCGACGAGCTCGCGCTTGCGCGCCGGCTTCAGAGCTTTTTTGCGATCACGTCCTGCAGGATCTGGCGATCCAGACTCAGATCGGCGACCAGTTGCTTGAGCTTGCGGTTCTCTTCCCGCAAGACCCGCAGCTCGCGCACCTCGGGCACGCCGAGGCTGCCGTACTTCTTGCGCCAGCGCAACATCGTGTTGACGTGAACGCCCAGACGACGCGCGACGTCGACCAGCGGCGTGCCGGCTTCGACTTCGCGCAGCGCGGCGGCGATCTGCGTATCGGTGGCCTGGTGACGAGGCATGCTCGAGACCTCCTCCCGCGGCCGCCTTCACGGCCGCGAAATGGTGGTCCCGCTTGTCCACTTTGCGGGGGCTAGACCAAAGTGAAACGTCGGTCGAGTTGTGGGCGAGGGCGCCGCGATCGGTGTAGGCGGAGACAGATGCACGTGGTCGAACGCGAGCAATAGGACGGCTATGCCGAGCGCAACCAATAGGAACGGCCTTGGATGCCAGGCCGGCTGGGTCAGCAATACAACTGCTCCGTCACTGGACAGTCGTGCACGGTCAGCGAGCACTTGGGGCAAGCGCTCGGGTATTCAAATTCGTGCCGCTCTCCACCTGAGGATTGCGACGAGCATGCCGGCTACTGCGAGACCAATCAAAGCTTCAAGGTTGTAGGGAGTCGAATCAGCGGTATCTGCGGTCCCGATGCTAGGTACAAATAAGTTCGAAAAGACGATAGCGTAATGACGAAATGGGTTTAGGCCATCGAGCGCGGGTTTGATCCAATCAAGAGGGCGTGGCAAGCCATATCCTATCGAGGAACCAATCATGAGTTCGACGACAACGATAACGCCAAGCACAACGACAGCGGTCACGCGTCTCGCCGCGGTCGTCAACGCGAGCGTTACACCATAACATGCGAGCGTAATTGACCAAAGCAGACAAACCGAAACTATCTTTAGTCCACTCACTTGCCCAGGCTCTATGCCCTTGAAAGGATAAGCAAAAACCGGGACCGACACAAGCAACAACCCAATCGAAGCGACGCCGAGCGTCAAGAGCATGACGTCGATTCCGATCGCTGTCGCAACAAAAGCCGTCTTCCCGACCGGTCGTGTCCGCACGATCGATAAATGATTCGCGACATCGTCGCCCAAGCCTAACCCGATTACGACGCCGAAGAGCGCACACAGCAGCGACACAATTGCTAGAACTCCCGACAACGTCACGGTCCCGCCGAAAGCTTCCACCGCGTCAATTCGGAATTCATCATGCCATTGAACGGGTCGCCCGTCCGGCGCCCTAATACTAATGAATTCTATTATGTTGCGATGACCGTTAGGGTAGACGACCACATGCTGGCGTGGAATGCGGAGACGTTCAACAAACGTGCCGACCGATGTGCGTTCCTTATACAGGTTGTTCTGTTCAAGGAGAGTATAGCTCGTATGATGCTCCGGTTGCGACACCGGATAACTAGTAGGTTGAGCGACATGCCCCCACGGGAAAGCGGGCCAGCTCACCTCGGAATAATATACACCTGGCCAATAGCCCAGATCTAGAGTGACCGACTCGCGGGAAGACGGCGGTCTGTAGTCAAGCGTGCGATGGAAAGAACCGTAAATAGTCACATTACCGAAAAATGACATCATCGCGAGAATGACGACGATGCTACACGCAAGCCAGTAGAGAGCACGCACCGTGCGACGGACTTGCACGAAGTAAATCTTCATGTAGCCTATCCGCTCAAGTCACTCGCAACGGCGTGCAGGTAAATGTCCTCAAGCGTGACGTCCAAGATACGAATGCTAGCGCCGTCTGCTTCGAGCTGGCTGCGGAGGGCATGTACGTCCTCGCCGTTAGTGTAGACGCGCCGGATCGCTTCTTCCGCTTCCCCGCCTCGGATTGCTTCGACGATCTTATGGCTCGCGAGGAGATCTTCAACCCGGCCGGACTCCACGATAAGCCCAGAATGTAGGATGGCTACGTTTTCCGCGACCCTCTCCATTTGGCCAACGTGATGAGAGCTCACCAGGACCGCGGCTCCGTCCGCCGCCGCGGCCACCATTAGGTCTAGAGCGTGACGCTGCGAGCCTGGGTCGAGTCCGCTCATCGGTTCGTCGAGTACGATGATCGACGGGCGTACGCAGAAGGCGAGAACGAGACTAAGAGCCGTCTGCTGCCCTTTTGACAGCGCTCGAACTTTCTTCGTAGGTGACAGTTGAAAGCGATCGAGAAGAGCGGCGGCGCGCCCGTGATCGTATGCCTTGAACTGTCCACGCGTCATATCAAGGTGGTCTCTGACGGTAAGCCATCCGTAGCATGCGGGCACATCCGGCACATATGCAAGCCGCTCAAACGTTTTGGGCGTTAGTGTTTCATTATTGATGAGAATGCGACCTGAGGTTGGCGTCGAAAGTCCAACAATACACCGAAGCGTCGTCGACTTGCCGGCGCCGTTGCTTCCGATGAGCGCGAAAATCGTTTCGAATGGAACGTCCAGGCTCAGTTGCCGGACTGCGACGGCGCGGCCATATGTTTTTGTGAGTCGATTTATCGCGATCGCCGCTGTCATGCTGAAGTTCTATTCGAAGATGGCGTTGATCTTTCGACGTATGCCTCATCGACGGCGCGCTCAAATGTGGCGCGCAGCGCCCGTCGTGAGATCCCGATGGACCTCGCCTCTCGGACAATCGTACCAAGTGTTTCGGCAGTTGACGTCATCAGCGACTCGCGAGCGCCACTTCTCGCCGCATCGTCCCTTACGAACGTTCCCTTGCCCGGCACGGCTTTGATCAATCCCTCACGCTCGAGTTCACGATAAGCCCGAGCAACTGTGTTTGGATTGATGGTGAGTTCGATTGCGAGTTGCTTTGCGGTCGGCAGTTGATCGCCAGGGCCTAGTGCGCCGAGGGCGACTAGCCTCCGAACCTGCTGAACGATCTGCTGATAGATTGCGCCGGATTTGGGCGCAAGCGACAAGAGCCCCAGGAAAACAACTCCATTCGCGGCGACAAATAGCTAAATAGCTAGGGGAATAGCTATTTTGATGGAGCATATCAGCCGGAGTCCAGGCCGTCAATCCCCCGCGCGTCGTGATCAGGGCCGAGGGTGGTGTCACGAACTGTCCGTTTTCGCCGCCTGCGCTATACCCCGGGACAGAAAGCGTCTTGACGAGATATTTCAAGTGGTTTATAATTAGGCGGTAAACCATTAGGAGATAAACCAAATATGACCCCCCGCGAACGCGAGACCCAGACGACGAACCGGCCCTGCGAAGACCTCAAGGGACTACGGGACGGCATCGCCACTCACTGCAAGAACTTCGAGGCGGATTACGAGTCGGTTAACGCGATCGTCACGCTCAAGCGGACGTCGGCCGAGTTCGAGAACTTCGTCACGACGTATTTCAAACAATACGACCTCTCGCCGGGGCGCTTCAACGTCCTCATGTCGCTCTTCAGCTCACCGAACCACACGCGTTCGCTTTCCGATCTCGGCGACTATCTCGTCGTCACCCGTGCGAACATCACGGGCCTCGTCGACGGTCTCGTCGACGACGGCATGCTTCTGCGCATCGACCACCCGGACGACCGTCGAGTCGTGCTCGCCGAGCTCACAGAGAAGGCGGTCAAGTTCCTCGACTGGTTCGTACCGATCCACCTACGCAACATCAAACGTCTGACCGAGTGCTTCACGTCGGAAGAGAAGCGAGATTTCGTCGCCCTCCTCGACAAGCTTCGCGGTCACATGCAGCAACTCGCGCCGGAAAAGATGGAGTCGAAAGCCCAAGCGTCATGAAGACCCAGATCCTCGCAGCCGCCGCGGCGCTCGCGCTGACGGCAGCGGCAGCACCCGCGAACGCCGCGACGACGGCGCTCAGCGGCCAAAGCGTCAACGCAATCGTCACCCAGCTCGAGCAGCGCATGGACGCGGTGAGCGCGTATTCCGCGCACATCCGTCTCGCCGTTCAGTTGCACAGCTTCCCGTTCATCGCCGCGAACCTCGACGGCACGACGACCTACGAGAAGCCCGGCCACTACACGGTGACCTTCGACTCGCTTCCGAGCCTGGCGAGCGCGTTCCAGAAAGTCTCGGGAGACGTCGGCGACCCGGCCGCGTGGCAGCAAAAATATGCGATCGCGATCGATACGACCGTCCCGACGGCCCCGAATACGCTAGCGCTTCGTTTGACGGAAAAGAACAAGGGACAAGTGGACCACGCACTCGCGTTCGTCGATCTGGCGTCTCACACCGTGACCCGCATGGAATGGTACTACGTCAACGGCGGCCGTATCGCGATGGACCAGCACTTCGCCCCGATCGACGGTGTCCTGCTGGTCGATTCGCAGGCCGCGGACATCGACATGCCTGGGTATAAGGCGACTGCGAACGCGACGTTCGACGGCTATGCGGTTCACGTCGCGTCCGCCCTGCACACCGCTTCACTCACACGCTAAGCCTACAACCGACTAGATCAGGAGCTATCATCGATCATGTCCACGACGCAAGAACGCCTGCAAACCCCGCCGCACGAGGCGCCCGACGGATCGGTCGACGTCGCGACGACGGGGCGCAAACGCCGCTTCCTGATCCCGATCGGGATCATCGTCGCGATCGTCGGCATCATCTTCGGCGTTCGCTATCTCATCTACGCGGCACATCACGTCTCGACCGATGACGCGCAGATCGGGGGCGACATCACGACGATCTCTGCTCGCGTGAAGGGCCAAGTCGTCGGCGTCTACGTGCACGAGAATCAAGTCGTGCACAAGGGCGACAAACTGCTCAAGATCGACGATAGCGACTATCTCATCGCGATCGCGCAAGCAAAGGCCGCGCTCGCACAAGCGCTCGCAGCCCAAAAGGCCGCGGTGCAGGGCGTGCCTCTGCAGTCTGCGGTAACGGCGGCCCAAACCGCGCAAGCCGAAGCGGGCATCGCTCAGGCGAGCGGTCAGACGCAAGCCGCGAACGCCGGCGTCGTCGCCGCCGAAGGCAAGCTCGCCGCGGCGCAGGCGCAAGCGAATGCGGCGACGGCCGACGCGGTGAAGGCGCAGCACGACCTCGATCGCGCGAAGCAGCTCGTCGCCGAGGGAGCAATCCCGCGCTCGCAATGGGATGCCGCCCAGGCCGCGTACGACAACGCGATCGCGAACCAGCAGTCGGCGCAACACGACGTTTCCATCGCCCAAGCGGGTATCACGCAGGCGTCGGCCGCGGCGCAACAGGCGCAGGCCGGCATCGCCGCGGGCAATGCGCAGTTGCTTCAAGCGCAGACGGGCAACCAGACGACGGACATCAAGGTCTCACAAGCCCAGACCGCCAGCGCCCAGGTGACTGCCGCTCGCGCGGCGCTCGCATCGGCAGAGCTCCAGCTCTCGTACACGAACGTGACGGCACCTATCGACGGCGTCATCAGCAAGAAGTCGGTCGACGTCGGCGACATGCTGGCGGTCAGCCAGCCCGTCATGGCCATCGCGTCGACGAATGATCTCTACGTCGTGGCGAACCTCAAGGAGACGCAGATAACGAACGTCCGCGTCGGGCAACCGGTCGAGATCAAGGTCGACGCCTACCCAGGCCGCACGTTCACCGGTAAGGTGTTGAGCCTCTCGGCGGCGACCGGGGCGACGTTCGCACTCATCCCGCCGGACAACGCAAGCGGCAACTTCACAAAAGTCGTCCAGCGGCTCCCGGTGAGGACGAGCATCGACGCCTCATCCGACCCCGAGCACATGCTCAAACAGGGCTTGTCGGCCGAGATCTCCATCGACACGACGAACCACTAGACGCTCGCGACCATCGAGGATCCAAGAAGACATGGCTGTCCGTAGCGCCACGCTTGGCGCCCCGCGCCCCTCGACGAACGGACACCGCAGCGCCGCGGCGCCCGCCAGGCCGGCACGCCGCATCGCGGGCAACAAATGGCTCGTCGCGCTGCCGGTCATGCTCGCTGCGCTCACCGCGGTGCTCGACGCGAGCATCGTCAACGTCGCGCTGCCGAACATGCAGTCGTCGTTCGGCTCGAGCGTCGACGAGATCGACTGGATCATCACCGGTTACCTCATCAGCAACGTCATCGTCATCCCGGCGACGGGTTGGCTGTCAGGCAGGTTCGGCCTCACTCGCTACTTCATAGCGAGCCAAGCCGTGTTCCTCATCGGCTCCGTCCTTTGCGGTTTTTCGTGGAATTTGGGCTCGCTCGTGTTCTTCCGCGTCCTCCAAGGCATCGGCGGCGGCGCGATCTTGCCGGTGACGCTGACGATCATGCTCGAAGCGTTCCCGCCCGAGGAACTGGGGATGGCCTCCGCGCTGTACGGCGTCGGCGCCGTGCTCGGTCCTGCCATCGGTCCGACGCTCGGCGGGTATCTCACCGACACGTTCTCGTGGCCCGCGATCTTCTTCATCAACGTGCCGCTCGTGACGCTCTCGATCGTCTTGACGCAGATGTTCGTCCACGAGACGGCGCCGCCGCAGGGCGCGGGCAAGGTCGATTTCGTCGGCCTCGCGAGCGTCGCGGTGTGGCTCGGCACGCTTCAAGTCGTGCTGCAGGAGGGCGAGAAGAACGGCTGGTTCGAGTCGTCGTTCATCATCGGATTATCGCTGACGTCGCTCGTCGCGTTCGCGGTCTTCATCTATACGGAGCTGACCATCGAGCGGCCGCTCATCAATATCCGGATCTTCAAGAATCGCGATTTCGCGGCTGGGTCGCTCGGCGGCGCGCTCATCGGTGCGACGCTGTTCGGATCGGTGTTCGTCATCCCGCTCTTCGCGGGCACGCTGCTCAACTACACCGCGTTCCAGATCGGCTTGCTCCTGCTGCCGACGGCGCTCGTCAGCCTTGTGCTCTTCCCCGTCGCGGGCAGACTCTCGCAGCGGCTCGACCCGCGCATCATGATGGCGATCGGTGTGCTGCTCATGTTCTCCAGTATGGTCGGCAACGGCTTCCTGACGCTGCAGTACTCGTTCCAGCAGATCATGACGATCCAACTCATGCGCGGCGCTGCGCTGCCGTTCTTGTTCACGTCGCTCGGCCAGCTCGCGCTGACGAAACTACCGCCGCAACAAAGAGCCGACGCATCGTCGCTCTACAACCTGACGCGGACGCTCGGCGGATCGATCGGCATCGCCATCATCGGCACGCTCATCGTCAACCGCGAGCGTTTCCACTTCGAGCGCTTCGGCGAGTCGGTGACGCAGTTCGCGGTGGCGACCCAACAGCGATTGCTCGGCCTCGGCAATGCCTTCGCGTCGCGTGGCGTGCCCGGCGTCCATGAGGCGGGGCAGCAGGCGAACGCCGCGCTCGCGGGCGCGCTGACGCAGCAGGCATACGTCTCGGCGTTCGACGATGCGTCGCTCGTGCTCGCCGGCGCCGCGATCGTCATGCTCGCACTCATCCCATTTTTCGACGTCAAGAAGCAGCCCCGTCAAACGCCCGCCCACGTCGCGGCGGACTAGCGCGACGGGAAACACTCGCGGGCGTAGATAAGCGACGCTCCAGAGCCGGCATGACCCCGGTTCCATGGCAGGTTTTCGATGGCGAATCTTCGACCATTCGTCGCCGCGGTTTTGACCGCGGCGTTAACCGGTTTGTCCGCAACAGCGGCGAACGCCGCGTCGCTCAACCAAACGGGCGCGATCCCATCAACGCTCTCTAACGGGCTGCGCATCATCGTCGTGCCGATGAAGCACACGCCGCTCGCCTCCGTCGGCGTGTACTACGACGTCGGCAGTGCCGACGCGCCCGCGTCCGACCCAGGCCTCGCGACTGCCGTCGCGGCGATGCTGACGACTCACGTGGCCGGCCTGAGCGGAACGCAGGTGACTGAATTGACGAGCGCGCTCGGCGGGGCATCGGGCGAGGTGTGGGGCACTAGAACGACTCTATACTATAACGAGGTCGCGCTATCGGACCTATCCGCCGCTCTTCGCATCGAAGCGGACCGTATGCTCGGGTTTGGAGCGTCGAACGACGATTGGAGCGTCGAGCGCTCGGTCTACGCTCAAGCTGCGTCGATGAACGAAGGGAATTTCAACGTACTGTGGCACAGCGGCATGCTCCACGCCTTGCAGCCGCGGTCTCCCATCGCGCGGGATAAGTGGACCTCAGAGTCGTTGTTGAACCGCGACTCTCTATCGGTCCTCGACCGCTTCCGTGCGACGTGGTTCACGCCGAGCAACGCGGTGATCATCGTCGCCGGCGGGGTCGATCCTCAGGCGATTCTCGCAGACATCCGTTCCGACTTCGGTTCGCTGCCCGGCGGCGCCGCTCCGAAGCATGCCGGCGATGACTTGACGCCGCCGCACGCAGCGAACATCCTTTTCAAACGGAATCTGGTCACGCGGCCCGCGTACGCGTGCGTCGACGAGCCGGGCTCTTCGAGTCGCGACTTCGCAGCAGCGCAGATCCTCAACGACGTCGTCCAGTCGACCGATAGCGCGCTCTCCGAAATGCAGGAGTCGAGAAAAGCCCTCACCACGTCGTTCACACAGATTTTCGGCGACCGCGAGCTCACGATCATGTGCGCGCAGGCTGCCGTCGGGTTCGTCGAAAACAACAATTCGCTGGCCGACGCCTTGCGCGCCGTCCTCGCCTCGTACGCCGAGCACGGCGTTTCGGCCGCCGACGTCGCGGCTGCGGTCAAGTACGAACACGTGCAGCGCGTGATCCAAGACGCCGATCCGTACGCGACTATGGACGAGTGGGGCACGTACGTCGCCGCGCTCGGCTATTCGACGCCTGACGTGTACTTCGCGGCGATCGACCGCGTGACGCCGGCCGACGTTGACCGCCTCGCGCGCGAAGTCTTCAGCCCGCGAACTATCGCTGTTGGAAGAGTCGTGCCGGCGCCGTCGGCGGCTCCGACGACCGCGATCGCGCCGCCGTCGGCAACGGCTGCGCCAGGCACGGCGACGTTGCCGCAATGGGCCTCGGCGGTCGTTCGAGATGTCGACGGCTCGCTCGCAAACGCTCCAACGCCGAGCGAAACGACCCTAGCGAACGGCATCCGAGTCATCACGGTGAACCGGCCCGGCTCAGGCATTGTACAGGTTTTCGGTCGCGTGAAAGTGAGCCCGCAAGTCGAGGCGCCGCCCGGCGACGACGGCGTAGACCTCGTGCTCACTCACCTGTTCGCGGCCGGCCCCGCGGACATGAGCCATGAGGATTTCGCACGCCGAATCGGGGCGCTCGGCGGACAAGAATCGGCGGGCGCAGATTTCAACCTTTCAATCCTCCCGGCAGATTTCGGTCGAGGGCTCGCGTTACTCGCCGATGCGGAGCTGCACCCGTCGTTCGCCGGCCAGGAGTTCGGGCGCGCCAAGCTCGACGCGGTCGACGACGCCGCGGACCAGACGATGAGCCTCGGACGGTCCGTCCAGCAGTCGCTGTATGCCAACTTGTTGCCGCCCGGCGATCCGGCCGCACGCGTTGCGAGTCCGGTGTCGGTTTTCGTCCTGACAGCCCCCGAAGTTCGTTCCTATTACGAAGCCGCGTTTCGCCCCGAGCGGACGACGATCGTCGTCGTCGGGGACATCGCGCCTGCCGCTGCAGTCTCCGGCATCGAGAGGGCGTTCGGCATGTGGAGCGACGCCTCGACACCGGCTCCGCCCGACGACCTTCCTACGCTTCCCGAAAATACGGCCGCGCGCGTCGTGATGCCGGCGCACGTTGTCGGCATTCGGATCGTCGAACTTGGTGAGACAGTCGAAATGCGTCCGTCATCGGACGACTACGAAGCGTTCTCCGCGGGCATGGAGGTTCTCGGCGGAGACCTTTGGTCGAGCCGGTTGAGGCGCGATATCGTCGACAACCGGGGTTTGGCAGTGTCCGTCAAGCAGCAGGTCGACATCGAGACAAACCGCGCGACGCTCACGATTACGTACGTCTGTGCTCCGGTCAACTCGGTCAAGGTGCGTAACCTCATCACAAGCGACATTCGCGAGATCCAGACGACGCCGCTGACAGCCGACGAACTCGGCCGCGCGAAGGCGCTGCTCGTCCGTCAAGAGCTGCTGCAGATGGGCAGTCCGAAGGAACTCGCGCAGCAATATCTCGGCTTCGCCGGTCTCGGTTTGCCGCTCGACGAGCCGGCGCTACGTGCGGCTCGCTATCTAGGCCTCACTCCGCGAGAGGTGATGCTTTCGCTTGCGGCCAGGCTGCGCGCCGACGGGTTTGTCGACGTCGAGTTCGGCACACAGTAGTAGGCCGAGCGAAGCTCGGCTGCACTCAAATGTGGTATGCCGAGCGAAGCTCGGCTAAGATGGATGGACCGCGGCGGTCGAGATGAATCTCGACCGCTCCCTTTTTGTCCGTAAAGTCGACCGCTTCATTCTATTGCGTTTGTTCGCGCGCGCGAATCGTCTGCAGGAAGTACGCGGTCCGCGCCGGGGCGCCGCTAGCGGCCGCCGCAGCCGAAAGATCGCGCTCGGCAGACGGCACGTTGGCGACCAAGATGTCGATCATCCCTGCCGTGAACAACGCGGACCCGGAAGACGGCGCCATCTCAACGGCGTGCTGCGCATCCGCGTACGCCGTCGAGTCATCACCGACGGCCACATCGGCGACGGCCTGTGCGACATAGACCGCCGCCGGCCCGCCTCTGCCCGCCGCCTGCGCGAAGAACGGTCGCGAGCCCGCCTGGTCACCTCGTTGCTGCGCGTTGATACCTGCGAGGTAGGGACCGCGCCAGTCGGTGCTCGCACGAGTGGTGGCTGCCGAGAACGCCGCGGCCGCGATCGTGAAGTGATGCGAGAGCATCGCGGCCGTTCCGGCCGAAAGTATCTGATCGATGGTGCCCTTGCTGATCGTCGCTTGCATACGGGCGACGGATTCCGTCGGATCGGCGAATGGGAGCTCGCCGCCGAAACCTGGATCGCTCGCCACGTCGAATAGGTAGCCTTTTGCGTCCGGCGCGAGGTCGGCGATCGACTGCGGAAGTCGTGCGATGGGTGTAGGCGTCGGAGTCGGTGACGGCGACGGGGGTGGCGTCACGACGGGCTTCACGTGCACGAGAGCCGGCTTTTTCGTCGGCTTCGCGGTCGGAGATGCGAGTGGCGTCGGAGTCGGCGACGGTGGCGCGATCTGCGCGATAGGCAGCGGCGTGGGCGAAGGTGTTAGCGACGGCGCTGCCGTGGGAGTGGGAGATGCAAGCGGAGACGCCGAGGCCGACGGCGATGGCGATGCTGATGGATGGGCCGTCGCCTGTGTGCCCGGGTTCGACGATCCGAGCCGCTTGTTGAGGGCGACCATCGTCGCTTGCGCCTCGGCGGTCCGGCCGAGCGATTCTAGCGCTTGGATCTTGCCGTCGATCGCGGGCTGATACGTCGGCGACCGCTTGAGCTCGGTGTTGAAATCGGAAAGCGCGGCCTCCGGCAGATGTTCGTTCAGCTCGACGACGGCGAGATCGTAGTGAAGGAACTGCGTGTCGGGAACGAGCGCGAGCGCCGCCCGCAACTGCGCATCAGCCTCAGAATATTTCTTCTGCCGCGCGTACAGCTGCCCGAGCGCGACGTAGTTCCAACCGTTGCGCGCGTCGGCAGCCTCGCCGAGCTCGTAATCGTGCTTGGCGGTCGCATCGTCGCCGGCCGCCACCGCGATATTGCCCGCGTGATTGTCGATCGTCGCGTCGGACGAACTCGTCGCGACGACGCCCTGCGCGAGCTTGTTCGCGCCGGCCGTGTCGCCCGAATCGAGCGCCGCTTGCGCGTCGTCGATATTGGGCGTTTCCGTCGCGTGCGGAAATGCCGCGATGATGCGATCGTGGATCGCCTGGCCGCCCGGGATGTACGCCATCGCCAGCGCGGCGATGCAGATGATGAGTGCGGCCAAGGCCACCCATCCGAGGATACGTTCGATCGTTTGGGCCACGGGATGTTCTTCCCGTTTTCGGGAAGTTTGTCATGCGTTTACGAGAACGGAGCAATTCTACATGCGCATCGTCATCGGGCTCGAAGATACGTTCGGCGACATCGTCGGCAAGGCGTCGGCGGGTCACAAGACGTCGGCGGAAGCGCTCGCGTCGCGAACCGGCATCGCGTCGGCACGGTTGAAAGCGCTGATCGGCGATCAACAAAAGCCGACCGAGGACGAGTCGCGCAAGATCGCCGCGGCGCTCGAGCTCAACGCCGACAAGCTCGTCGATAGCGGGCTCGAACGCTGGAAGCCCGAGACGCGCGACCTCGACGCGAGATTCGGCCACCAGATCAACGAGCCGTATCCGAGCAACGGTTACTTCATCATCGATGCCGACGAACGCGTCGCGGCGTTCGTCGATCCCGGGGGAAGCCCGGAGAATATCATCTCGACGCTGCGCAAGAGTCCCGTGTCCGTGCGCTACATCTTGTTGACGCACAAGCACAAGGATCACGTCGACGCCCTCTCCGACGTTCGCCGTGCGTTTCCCGAGGCGCGCGTCGTGATCCATCGCAACGACGCGCCGGCTGTCGGATCGCCTGCTGAAGGGGCGATCGGAATCGACGACGGCGGTACGCTGCCGTTCGGCAAGAGCGAGATCAGGCTGCTCTACACCCCAGGACATACGGACGGCTCGTCGTGCTTCATATACGGCGGCGGCGTGTTCACCGGCGATACGCTTTTCGCCGGTTCGGTCGGTAGGCTGTTCGGCGACCGATTCGGTTACTCGGACCTCATGCATTCGGTGTCGAAGAAGATCTTCGCGCTGCCCGACGAGACGGTCGTCTTCCCGGGGCACGGCCCGCCGAGCACGATCGGTGAGGAGAAGGCGCACAACCCGTTCTTCTAACCGAGCTCTCATTGCGCAGCGATATCGGCGTGCGTCCCTCGCATCGAACCCGGAGAGGCGGCGTTTGCGGACGCACCGAATCTACGGCGTCTATGCTTCGATCATCGTCCGTCCGTTCTATCGTTGCGATGGCGCTTGTCGCTGCCGCGTCGTCTGCTCTCGTGGCGTCTTGCAGCTCGAACGCCGGGTTCGGCGGTGCGCCGCCGTATCCGGGCGCGCCGAATCCCACGCCGTACCAGGGCAACGGTGCGACGCCGTTCGGGGGCGGGTCCCCCGGCGCGACGGAGCCGCCCGACACGCCGCTCACGGTCGACAGCGCGAGCGCGCGTTTCGCGTACGACGCCTATGCGGCCGATCCGGTGAAGGCACCGCGCCTCGTCGAAGTGACGTTCGCGTTGGGCAACCAGGATGAGACGCCGATGCCCGTCGCCGATCTCGCGGTCGCAGCTGACAAGGGCACGCCGACTCACGTGAAGCTATCGCTTCAAGCGCTGCCGAATCAAGATACGGTCGAGACGCTCGTCGCGATCGCCGGCCCGAAGGATCCGTCGAAAACGAAACAGCTCTCGCTCACGTTCGGCGACGGCAAGGGCACGATGCTCGCCGCCGACACGATCGATTTTCCGACCGATGCCGATCCGGTCATCACCCCGCTCGACAGCAAGCGGCCCGCCGGCGGCCTCACGATCGACGACGTTGCGGTCACGTCGATCGCGGCACCCGGCAGCGGCCTTCACTACGATGTGACGTTTTCCGCGACGAACGCGAGCAAGAACGATATGTCGATCGCCGCTTTCGTCATCACGCCGCCGACGAACGATACCGACAAGGTCGCATCGCCTGTCAAGGTCGCGGTCCCCATCAAGATCCCAGCGCGCACCGAGATGGCGGCGATCAGCATCGTCATGACCTACTCGGGCAAATCGAAGGCGTTGCCGAGCGGCAAGTACGAAGTGGACGCATCGGACGGCAAGTCGACCATTGCGCAAGCCAACGGCCCGCTGCTTTAGGCATCGATCAGGGTGGCGCGCGAACGAGACACGCTTGAAGTAGACGTCCTTTTCGTCGGCGCCGGACCAGCCAGCCTCGGCGGCGCCATCCGCCTCGCGCAGCTCTACGCAGCCCACAACGAGGCGGTAAAAGCCGGAACCAAGCCCGGGCCGGAGCTGTCGGCCGAGAACATCCTCGTCATCGACAAAGCGGCGGCGATCGGCGATCACGGGATCTCCGGCGCGGTGCTCGATCCGCGCAGCTTAAAGGAGCTCCT
Organism: Candidatus Eremiobacteraceae bacterium; assembly: GCA_035710745.1. Taxonomy (NCBI): domain Bacteria; kingdom Bacillati; phylum Vulcanimicrobiota; class Vulcanimicrobiia; order Candidatus Eremiobacterales; family Candidatus Eremiobacteraceae; species Candidatus Eremiobacteraceae bacterium. Next base: position 15,666 of record DASTCX010000025.1, read on the forward strand.
CGGCGACTTCCTCGCAGCGGGCTGCCCTGTGGAAGCGCCCGTTTCGAGCGACGCGCTGTGGTTCATGAGCAAGGGGGGCCACATCGCGGCGCCGATCATCCCGCCGCCGATGAACAATCGCGGCAAATACGTCGCGAGCCTCAACAAAATCGTCAAATGGATGGCGTCCGTCGCGGAAGGCCTCGGCGTGCAAGTCTACCCCGAGTTCCCAGGACAAGAACTGCTATGGGATGGCGAGCGCGTCACCGGCGTGCGCATCGGCGACAAAGGGCTCGACAAAGAAGGCAATCCGAAACCCAACTACGAGCCGGGCGCAGATCTCGTCGCGAAAGTCACGGTCCTCGGCGAAGGCCCGCGCGGCACGCTCGCAAAGCAGCTGGAAAAACGGCTCCCAATCACGTCGGGCAAGAATCCGCAGGTCTACGCGATCGGCATCAAAGAGCTGTGGCAGATGCCGGCAGGATCGACGCCAGCGGGGCAGGTCATCCACACCCTCGGCGCTCCGCTCGACGACGCGACGTTCGGCGGCGGCTTCATCTATTCGATGGCGAACGACATCTGGGACGTCGGCTACGTCGTCGGCCTCGACTACAAGAACCCTCAGCTCGAACCGCATGCCGAATTCCAGAAGTTCAAGCAACACCCGAGCGTCTCGAGGCTCATCGGCGGAGGCACGATGATCCGCTACGGCGCGAAAGCGATCCCGGAAGGCGGCTGGTGGGCGATGCCGCGCCCGTACGCCGACGGCGTCGTCCTCGTCGGCGACTCGGCCGGAACGCTCAACCCGCTCAAGTTGAAGGGGATACACCTGGCGATCAAGTCGGGAATGCTCGCGGCGGAAACGCTCTACGAAGCGGTCGTCGCCGGCGATTCATCGAGCGCGCGCCTTGCTACCTACGAAAAGCGGATGGCGGACTCGTGGATGCGCGACGAGCTATACGCGGCCCGCAATTTCCACCAAGGCTTCGACCGGGGCCGGCTCTTCGGCATGCTCAACGTTGGTCTCGGACTCGTGACCGGCGGACGCGGCTTCGGTTACGCGGATCGGTTGAACGGCGTCGCCGGCTACGCGCGCATGGAGAAGCTCGTCGACTACTTCGGCCGCGACGTACCCGGCTTCGAGCGGCCGACGTACGACGGCAAGCTGACGTTCAACAAGCTCGACGACGTATTCAAAAGCGGCACGCATCACGAAGAGAACGCGCCCTGCCATCTCAAGGTGCACGATACGACGGTGTGCGCGACTCGATGCGCGGAAGAGTTCGGCAACCCGTGCGAGCACTTCTGCCCGGCGAACGTCTACGAGATGGTGCCCCGCTCGGCCGGCTCACCGGAACTCACCCTCGCGGGCTTCAAGGACTCGGGCAAACGCCTGCAGATCAATTTCGCGAATTGCGTGCACTGCAAGACGTGCGACATCATGGACCCGTATCAGATCATCGATTGGGTGCCGCCCGAAGGCGGCGGCGGCCCGGTCTATACGGGCTTGTAAGCGAAAGATAACGAGCTTGCCCTGTAGCGGTCGAGCTTTAGCTCGACCGCCGCGGCCTTTCCGCTTAACCTGTGTTCTGTAGCGGTCGAGCTTTAGCTCGACCGCCGCGGCCTTTCCAGTTACGCGCGGGGACGTGAAGCGGTGCACGATGAGACACGCGCGGACACCGACTCGCCTCGAAACCGTTGACTATCGCCAGGACCGGACGTATGCGGTGACCTTCTGCGTCGCGCGCCGAAGGCCGGTGTTTGCAAACCCGCTTTTCGCGTCGGTTGCCGTCGAATGTTTACGGCACTTCAGGCAGTCGGAATTATACTATCTGTACGCCTATGCGGTCATGTTCGATCACGTCCATATGGTGTTGCGCGTCATCAAACCGCGCGTTCACCTTTCGAAGGTGATCGCCGTCGTCCGATCATGCATCACCTCGAAGGTTCGGCGGTCGATCGCTCATTTCGCCTGGCAGCGCGGATATTACGAGCGCATCGTGCGGAACGCCGACGAGTGCCGAGAGACGGTCGAGTACGTTCTTGCGAATCCGAGGCGGGCAAATCTCGTCAAGGATCGAGAGCAGTACGCGTTCTCTGGAATCCTTGATCGGTGGCGTTAGCTCACGAAAGGCCGCGGCGGTCGAGCTAAAGCTCGACCGCTACACGATCTTAGACGATCGGATGTGGGAAGGCCGCGGCGGTCGAGCTAAAGCTCGACCGCTACATGTTTCTGCGCACAAAGACCGCGGCGGTCGAGATAAATCTCGACCGCTCCCCTCTTAGGTGGAGCGGTCGATCGTCGGGATGGTTCGCGTGCGATGGAACGGTCTATGTGCAGCCGTTTGCCGTCGTCAGGAGCACTTCGGCGTCATCCGGCGTCAGATGGAGCGGGCTCGTCACCACGTTCCCCCAAATGTCCGTATAAGACGTCTGAGGCAGCGTGACGGTGTAGCTCTGCGTCGAACTAGCGTTGACCACGATGAACGACGTCGTGAACTTGCGGTACGTCACGCCGGTATCGGTCGGATCCGGATAAGCATCACCGCATGGACCGCCGACCTTCGATCGGTATTGCTTGACCCAGTACTCTTGGCCGTAGCCGGGCAAATGATCGACCCATAGGGCCGCCTGGTGGTATTTGCCGAGCATGTAGGTGCCAAGAGCCCAATCGAACTGCTGCTCCGTGAGCTTGCTCGTGTTCCACTTGTCGTCGACGATGTACGCCACGCCTTGGCTCTGTGCGTACTTCATCCACTGGAGGATCAGAGCGACCTTCTGCCACGTCGCATAGCTGTTGCCGTAGTCCGTGAAGCTGCTCTCGTCGTCGACGATGTCGACGCTCTTCATCAGCGCCACTTCATCCGGGTCGTTGAAAGGCCGGCTTTCGGGCACCGTGTTCACGGCGACCAAGATCGGCTTGGACAACCCATGCAAGTACTTATACGCGTAGGCGTGCCAGGCGATGACGGCGCTCGTCCACGCCGGATCGACCTTCTGCCCGCTGAAACGCGGCGTCCAAACGCCGTTGACGAACACGCCGCAGCCGTACGTCGAGTTGTCGAGGCCGACGAGATCCTCGGCGAGCGCGTCGTAGTTCGCCTCTAAGGTGGGCGAGTACGTCGCCATCTGCCAGTGCACGACCGCCGGATTGGAGATGTCGAGCGGCACGTTCTTCAGCCCGTCAAGGTTGGCGAGCCTCTTCTTATCGCACTGGTACAAGACCCAGCTCGGGTGATTCGCGAGCCACCATGACAGATTGTGCTTGAGAGTAAAGTCGCCATCGAAGGGCGCGTACCACGACGTGATGATCGATGAATTGCCGGACTTCCAGGCTCCGGGTTTCCCCGTCCCCCAGACGAAATCGTAGCGATACGCGTCTTGCTGTGCTTTTTGATAGCTGATGTTGTAGTCGAAGACTTGGAACGGGTGGATGCCCGACCACGTATCGGTCATCAGTCGACCGCTCGGAGGTGTCGACCCCTGCGCCATCATGCTGTTGTTGTCGAATTGGGCAGGCGGCGCCGTTTGCGGTGTCACCATCGAAATGTGACCGCACGCCGATGCTGCGCACGCAACAAGAACTGTTGTGAGTACTCGAAGACTCAAACGGAACAAGACACACTGACCTTTCACGCGAGAACGATCTACGTGTGACGCCGGCCCTCCGTGACCGACCCCGCACTTTGGGTCATATCGGTCGCGTCCTCTCGGGTCTTAAGACCTAGCAAGCAGTCGCTGGATAGCGGACCGGGGGCTGAAGTCCTCACTGGCGGCGCCGAAATCACAAAATTCGACTGATGTTCATCACGCGGACGCATCTCGTCCCGACTCGCGCGCCAATCGTGAGGCCAAAGTCCCTGACCTAGAGCGATGGTACGAAATTTTGTTTCTCGGTGCTGCGCCGAGATCAGTCGGTCGGCTGTTTAAACGTTTGTTCGAACAATGCGTTCACCCAGCCGAATCGTTCGCGCGTGAACCGCTTCGGGTCGTTGACGTCGAACGATTCGTGGAGCGCGCCGTCGCCGGCATCCGAGCGTGAAAGTTCGTGCATGATGCGCGCACGATCGGAAGCGAACGGACTCGTCTTGTATTCGACGACGAGGCTCATCGGCCAGACGAAGCCGCCCGGCGTATGCGACGAGCCGACGCCGGATGCGAAACGGCCGCGATAGTAGTACGGATCCGCCGGACTGAGAACGTAGCGCCGCGTGTTCGCGTACGCTTGGCGGTCGTACGGGTAGCCGAGCAGCGGCATCGACAGCAAGCTCGGCATGTTCGCGTCGTCCATGAATTTCGCGCGTCCGAGCCCGTCGATCTCGTACGCATAGATAGTGCCGTAGCGCGTCTTGAAGCGCGCGTGTTTGGCAAGCGCCGCCTCGATGCGGTCGGCCATCTGATTCGCTTTTTCGGCGTTGCCTTTGTCGCCGTAACGATGCGAGAGCATCTCCGCCATCGTGTGAAGCGTGACGGCTGCGAACATGTTCTCGGGGACATTGTAGTTGAATCTCTGCGGATCGTCGCTCGGCCGGTACGCGCTCCAGATCAGACCGATGTTCCCGGCGACCGGATGCTCGTTGCGATGATAGGAAGATAGGCGCGCGTGATCTTCTTCTGCCGCGAGGGTTCGCAAGATGACGAGGAGCGCTCCGTGCATCTTCGCATCGTAGACGCTCGTATCGCCCGTCACGTCGACGTAGCGATCGACGAGCCGCACCGGATAGGCGAGCGAATCGAGCTCGAACTTCTCTTCCGCGACGCTGTAGTCGCGATGGAACGCGTTCGCGTGCGGGTCGAGCGCGATCATCCGCTCTTGGCGTGCGATAACGCCTCGGATGAGCTGGCGGTCCTTGAGATACGACATCGCTTGGGCGCTCGAGTCGCGCAGCCACATCGCGTCGATGTCGCCGGTGCTGACGTACGTCGTGTGGTCGGGCGTCTGCGAAAAACACGCCGCGTTGATATCGGCGGCGTGCTCGTAGATCGAGACGATCTCGTGCGTGTTCGCCGCGCTCGTCGCGAGCACGGCGCCGAGCATGACCCCGATGATGTGCGTCAACCTTCCAGCTCCAAGGCGGCGGTGGCCCCTCTATCCGTATCGGCCGATCGGCTCAATCCGGCCACCGTTCGACGAGCGATGCGGGTTCGATGACGCCGACGTGGGCGATCGCCGAACCAGGGTAAGCGAGCACGCCGTCCTCGATGCCGATGATCCACGTGTCCGGTCCGACGCTGATCTCGCCGTCGGCGACTGGTCGACCCCACATGTCGGAGAGCGTGGCGACGACGCCGCCTTCCTTCATATAGGCGCCGGCCTCGACTTTGAAGTCGAGGATGCCGGCCGAAGGCGGGTACGGGCCATCTTCGCGACGACGCACCCGAGCATCGGGTGGACGCGGCAACGCGGGCATCGGTTCAGGATCGCCGCCGAGCATCCCAGCCCAGCGCATCATGTTGCGCAAGCCGACGACGCAAGCGGCGACGACTGGCCGGTCGACTGCCGAATGCATCCCGAGCTCGACCGTAAAGGCGGGGATACGGAGTTCCTGGAGCGCCGCTCCGGTCGTCGACTTGTGGAGCTCGCGCGCGATATACGTCTTGGACGGGAATTCGACGACCGCCGGAAAGCCGAACGCACCGACCATCGTGTCGAGCGTTGTGGAAAGCGCCTCCATTTTGGGGCGCTCCGCTTCATCCTTATACAACACGCGGTCGCGGATCGAGAACCCTACCGATTGGATCGACGCGCAGTGGAGGTCGACGTAGTAGTCCGCCGACTCGCGCAGCGATTCGAGCAGGCGGGCTGCAAGGCGCTCGAAGACGCTCGGCTCGCGCGGTTCCTCATCGCCTCGTTTGCGGCCGGGGAACGTGCGGTTCGGGTCGCGGTCATCCCAATACGGGTGGCGGCGGTTCGTCCGCAAGCCCGCGGGATTGAGACTCGGAATCGCGACGATCGTGCCGGTCATGGCCTTGCACAGATCCGCCGTCAGAAGGCGATGAAGGGCGTTGATGCCGGCGAGTTCGTTGCCATGGATGTTCGCCGTGAGCCAGAGCGTCGGACCGTCGCGCTTGCCCTGCGCGATGACGACCGCGAGCCGGTCGTTGCCGCCGGTCGGCAGCGCGACGCCTTCAAAGGTTCCGAAGGAGAGCTCGCCTGGCGACGCGACGCAGTCGCCGATCTTTATCTCGGTGCGCACAGCGTCACGACGGTTCGGGTCGGCGCGCCGGAGATTCCTTGCTCGGTCTTGTGACGCGTTTAGGCGCCGAGCCAGCGCACCTGCGCGACTTGCTCGTCGTCGATCTCAATCGAGAGCACGCCCGAGGGAAAACGCATCTTCGTCGGACCGTCGGCGTTGAGCCGGACGTAGAGCATCGATCGCTCGACGCGCTCGCCCTGGCGCGAGGTCTCGCGCAAGACGAGCGTGTTGGCGTCCTGTACGCCTATGTAATCGTAGACGACGCTCTCGATGAACGGCACGCCGCTGCGCGCCCCCGAGCTGTCGAACGCGTCCGAACGCGCCGACTCGCGCTCTTGCTGTACCCGGACGTCGATGTGGACCTCGGCGAAGATCCGGTCGCCGATCGTCGCGCGATGCATGCCCGTCTTGGGAAATGCGAGCGTCGGCTCCCATTTGGTCGCCCCACGCCCGAACCCCGACTCTTGGGCGCCTGCTTCGGTTGTCCAGCGTCTCGATCTGGGCACGCGTCCACTCCCCCACAGCGGTCAGGTTACGAAACTAGCCGAGCTTCGCTCGGCCTACTACATTACTTATCGGCTGGTCAGGGCCGGCCTTCCAGGCGCTCGACGACCCGCGCGTAGCAGTATTTCTCGTAAAATTCGATGGGACCGACCGCAGGAATGAGCGCCCGGGCATAGCCCATCGCCTTGAGCGACCCGAGCGCGCGCCGGGCCAAGACGACGCCGAGGTGCTGTCCGCGCATCTTGCGGTCGACGCCCATCGGTCCGAAGATGCCGACGTCCTCGCGATCCCACCATTTGTCGAGCCACCAGAAGCGAAAGCTCCGCTGGGCGTAGGCCGCGAAGCCGACCGGACCAAGCGCGGCTCGCGCGAACCAGTTCCAGCCCGCCGCAGATTCCTCGTGCCACTTGCCGTGGAACGTCCGCCGGATCCAATCGATATCGTCCGGACCGGCGCCCTCGCGGCCGACGAGGCTCACGCCTGCGGCCGCCAGCACCGTCGACTCGTCCGGCGTCTCGAACGATTCCGCCGAAAGGTCGACGATCATGTTGACGATCATCGCCGCGTCGGTTCGGCTCGCGCCGCGCTGGGCCCGCTTTGCCCGATTGTGCCGAGAATTACGGGCGTGGCGACGTCGCGCCCAGGGCCTAGGGCGCTTCGACTTCAATGGACGAGGGATGCTGACGATACTGATCGCCGCTGCGCTCGCGTCCGTCGCGCCGCCGACCGCTGCAGATGTCGCAGCTCTCGCACGCCTCGTGCGCTCGATCGACGCGGAGTATCCGATGAGGACGGCGACGCTCGGGGTTTCGGTCGTCGATGCGGCGAGCGGGAAGACGCTCTTCGCACAGGACGCCGATAAAGAATTCGCGCCGGCGTCGAACTTCAAGCTCGTCGACGCCGCGAGCGCACTCGCATATCTCGGACCCGATTTCCGCTACCAGACCGACCTGCTCGAGCGGGGGAAGGTCGAGAACGGTGTTCTTTCGGGTGACCTCATCTTGCGCGGCGGGGGCGATCCCGTGTTATCGCGCGCGGATCTCGAACGGGCAGCCAAAGCCGTCGTCGCCGCGGGCATCACGCGCATCACCGGAACGGTCTTACCAGATGACCGCGTGTTCGACCGCCAGCGCTACGGCAGCGACTGGGCCTGGGATGACATGCAGTACTATTATCAGCCGCCAATCCAAGCGCTTGCGGTCGATGAAGGGCTGGCGTACGTGACCGTGACGCCGGGCGGTGCGGCCGGCGATGCGGTGATCGCGACGATCGAGCCGAACGGCGGCGTCATGACCGTGAGCTCGTATGCTAAGACGACGCCCAGCGGCGGTACGAACGACGTCGACTGCTTCCGCTCGCCGGGCAGCACGCGGATCGAGATCGTCGGTCACTTTCCGCTCGGCTCTGCGCCGTTCCGATTCGGCTGCGCGGTCGAGGACTCGTCCGCCTACGCGACGGGCACGCTCGTGCAGCTCCTGACAGACGAGGGAGTCGCTGTCGGCCGTTCAGCGGTGGGTCCGGAAGTGGAGGCGGGAATGCTCGATATCGAGGATCCGGCTTTCGTCGCTCCGCTCGACCTGCACGTACTATGGTCGCACGACTCGGCGCCGCTGCACGACATCATAGCGAAGATGATGCCGCCGAGCGACAACTTCATCGCGGAGCACCTTTTCAAGATGTTGCCCGTCGCGGCATTTCATCAGCGAGGCACGTTCGACGGCGGCGCAGCGGTCGAGCGCAAGTTCATCGGAAGCCTCGGTCTCGATCCGCGGACGCTCGATAACGGCGACGGCAGCGGCTTGTCGCAGGGCGATCGCGTGACACCGCACGACTTGACGACGATCCTCGAATGGGAGACGCGCAGCAGCACCGGCCACGACTTCATCGATGCGCTGGCGCTCGCCGGCATCAACGGCACCGTGCGCCACCATCTGCTCGGCTCGGATGCCGTCGGACGCGTGCGCGCGAAAGACGGTTACATCTGGCACGTGTCGACCTTCAGCGGCTATGCGCAGACGAAGCACCACGGGCTCGTCATCTTCAGCATCATGTTCAACGACGCGAACGGCTTGCTCAAGCCGTTCCAGCACGCCCAAGACAGGATGGTCGAGACGATCTTCGACTGGCCCTAGAGGCTCGGTACCGGCTCTCCCACCCGCAGAACCGTCGAGAGGACGTTGCCGTCGCCCAGCCTGACGAGCCGCGCTCCGGCGCGGGCGTCATCGCGTCCGAAGTCATTCGACCGCGGCTTGAACTGGAAGAACGTCGACGGAACGCTCGCGTAAAGCGTGCCCTCGCGATAATCTTCGAAATCTTGATGGACGTGGCCGAAGAGGACCGCCTTCACCTGCGGCGCCGTGTCGAGGATCGCGAGGAGCGCCGCGCCGTCTGAGATCGTCATCGTATCGAGCCACTTCGAGCCGACCGGAACCGGGTTGTGGTGGACCGCGACGATGACGGGCGTCAGAGGGGCTGCGGCGAGCGTGTTGCGCAGCCATTCGCGCTGCGCGTCGCCGATGCAGCCGGCGTCTTCGCCGCGGACCGAACTGTCGAGCATGATGAAGCGCCAGCCGGCCACGTCGTGTGTGAAGCAGAGCTTCTCTTTGTCGAGCGACCTACCCATGAGATGGCGCGCCATGAGCGCGGCATCGTCATGATTGCCGGGCAAAAAGCACGCGGGCGCGTTGAAGCGCGCTATCTTCTTGCCGAGGCGCTCGTACGAAGCAAGACTGCCGTCACCCGAACAGTCGCCGGTGATGAGGACGAGTTCCGGCTCCGGTGCGACGGCGATGACCGCGTCGATGACTTCGTCCGCATGGTGCTCCGGCGCCACGCCCCAAAGGCGCGTCGAAGGGTCTTCGAAGAGATGCGTGTCGGAGATCTGGACGACGTAGGGTTTGCGCAGCGGCATTGATCAACGCTTCCGGCGCGACGCGAAAAGCAAGATCCCCACGAACACGGTTGCTCCGATTGCGAACGCTAGTCCTTTGGCGTCGACGTGAGCGTCGTCATCTTCGTCGAGCCGAGGCGGCGTCGCCGGGTCGTCTAGAAATTCCATGATGTGCTCGACGCTCGGGCCGTTCGCGCGCCGCGACGCCGCCGCGAGCTGGATCTGGCATCCCGGGTTCGCGGTGATCAGACGCTCCGCTCCGACCGCTTTCGCCGCCGCGATCATCCGGTCTGCGAGCGCGTCGGCCATCGCCGGGTGCGTTAGGTTGTAGACTCCCGCACTGCCGCAGCAGCGGTCGGCTCCCTCGAGCTCGACGCGCTCGTATCCGGGCACGGCGTCGATCGCGCGCCTGGGTTGGTCGACGACGCGTTGCGCCTGAGCGAGATGGCAAGGATCCTGGTAAGCGACGCGCGTTGTATGATCTTGTAGCGGTCGAGCTGATATGTGGTCATGTAGCGGTCGAGCTTTAGCTCGACCGGAGACGGCCTCACCTGAACGGCCGCGGCGGTCGACGTGAACGTCGACCGCTACATCGGTCAGCCCGGTCGCGTCGACGAGCTCTGTCGCATCGCGGACGCGCGACGCGAAATTCACGGCGCGATCGTGCCACTGTGGGTCACTCTCGAGGAGGTGACCGTACTCTTTCATCGCGGCGCCGCAGCCGGCGGCGTTGACCGCTATATGATCGGCTCCCGATCGCTCGAAAGCCGCGATCGTCGCGCGCGCCATCTCCCGCGCTCGATCCTTGAGGCCGGCGTGAAGATGGAGCGCGCCGCAGCAGGCCTGACCCTCGGGCACTTCCACATCCCAGCCGCTGTGCGCAAGGACGCGAACCGTCGATCGATCGATGTCGCCGAACATCGCGCCCATGACGCAGCCTGCGAAGAGCGCGACGCTGCCGCGCGACGTCGTGCCGACCGCGTGATACGTCTGTCCGTTCGCGACGAACGGCGCGCCGCGCGGCGACGGGAGCAGCGCATCGAGACGTTCGAGACCGAGTGCGCGAAGCGCGCCGCTCGCTCGAAGGAGCCGGCGGATTCCAAGGCGCTGCGCGAGCCCGGCCGCGTAGGCCGCGAAGCGCAAGATCCGTCCGTCGGCGAAAAGCGCCTCGTAGACCGCCTGCAAAAGCGGCGCCAGGAGTGCGTTGTCGGGGCGCTTGGCGATCTGCGCCCTCGCGTCTTCGAGCAGCGCTCCGTAACGCACGCCGGATGGACACGCCGGCTCGCAGCTGCGGCAGCCGAGACATTCGCTCATCTGGGCGGTGAAGGTCGGATCGTCGAGCGGCAGCTTCCCTTCGAGAACGCCGGCGATGAGCCCGATCCGGCCGCGCGGTGAGGACCGCTCGTCGAGCGTCAGCCTGTACGTCGGACAGACGGGCAGACAGAACCCGCACTTGATGCATGTGTTGACGATCGCGTCCGAAGGGACGTCGGGCGCGACGAACCCGGGATCACCCATCGGTGTTTGGCCCATCGGCGAACGGCGCTCCCGACAATACCCCTGTCGGGTCGAACTGCGACCTGAGCAGCCGCATGAGGCGCGCACCCGCCGGCGGACGTCCGTGCAGGATGAGCCTCGATCGCGTTGCGAGCGGACATCGTGTGACGCGCAGGGTCACCATCTCGGTGAGCTCTCGCTCGAGTTTGACGATCTCGTCGGACCGATCTGCGCACTCGACACTGAGCTCCGCCGTGCCGCAGCCGGCGTCGACGGACCATACAGGTCCGAAGCGCATCGATTGTGCGATCGCAGCCGCGCGCTCGATGTCCGCGGCGACCCGCGACTGCGTCGACACGATGCGAAACGTCGCCGTGCGATCGCCGAACGGGGCAGCCATGAAGTCGCGCCACTCTGCATTGACATCGCTTTCGCCTTCAACCGATTCGCGTTCGGTCGCGCCGTGGCGCATCGCGATGGCGCGCGCCTCCGCTCGCAAGCGCTTCGCGTCGGCTGTGTGACCTTCGCAACCGACGACGACTGTGCTGTCCGAGCGCGCGTGGACGGCGGCAAACGGCAGCCTCGTATCGACGATCGCGGACGCGGCGGCGAGTGCTTCGCCGGAGTGTGCGAGCGCGAACTCGGTAACCGTTTGCGCCGCCGGCACCGGCGCGAGTTTGAAGTTGAGCGAGCCGATGACGCCGAGCGCCCCCACGGAACCGTGGAGCATCCGCGTCAGATCGTAGCCGGAGACGTTCTTGACGACCATGCCCCCGGTTTTCACGACGTGTCCATCGGGCTGCGCGAAGCGCGCGCCGATGAGATAGTCGCGTAGCGTGCCGAGCCCGAGCCGTCGCGGTCCGGCTGCGCCGAAAGCGATCATTCCGCCGATCGTCGCGCGATCGGGCGTCTCGACGTCGATCGGCAAGCGGCTGCGATGCCGCGCGAGAAGGTCGCGAAAGTCGGCTATCCGCATGCCTGCTTCGACAGAGATCGTCATATCGTCGGGTGTGTGTTCGACGACGTTTCTCAGCTCGGTCGTGTGAAGGACGATGTTCGGCCCGCGCGTCGAGCGTCCGAGCGCCAGATGTGTGCCGCCGCCGATCGCGGTGACGGTCAAGCCGCTGGCGACGGCGTCGGCAAGGATCTGCGCCACCTCCGCGATCGTCGCGGGTCGAGCGTCCTTCGAGGGCTGCATCGAAGCGATCAGATCCATGCGCCGGATTCCGTGGCGCGCATCACCGAGTCCGCCGCGAGCTCGAGCAATTCCCCGCAACGGCGATTCGACGGGAATATCTTGTCCGGATTGAACAGCAGGGTCGGATTGAAGCAGCCCTTCACCTTTGCCATCGCAGCGAGGTCGTCCACGCTGAAGATGAGGTCGAGCGCGTCGCGCTTTTCGAGCCCTATGCCATGTTCGCCCGAGACCGTACCGCCGAGATCGACGCAGGCGTGGAGAATCGCGGTGCCGGCTTCGACGACGCGCTTCACTTCTTCCGTGTCGCGGCGGTCGAACATGATGTTCGGGTGGAGGTTGCCGTCGCCGGCATGGAAGACGTTCGCGTTCTTGACCCGGTAGTGGCCTGCGATTTCCGTGACGCTTGCCAACGCCTCCGGCAAACGCGAGCGGGGTACGACGGCATCTTGTATGTAGAAGTTCGGCGCCATGCGTCCGAATGCGGCTGCCGCGCCCTTGCGCCCCGACCACAGCGCATCGCGCTCGACTTGCGTGACCGCTTCGCGCACCGATGAGGCGCCGTGTTCGCGGCATGTCGTCGTCACGGCAGCCAGGCGATCGTCGATGCCGTCCGCGAGCCCGTCGACTTCGATGAGCAAAACGGCGCCGCAATCGAGCGGATAACCGACGCGAAACGCCGATTCGACCGCGACGATCGCGAGGTGATCCATCATCTCGAGCGCTGTCGGAGCAAGACCGCGTGCGACGATCGCGCTGACGCTGCGGCAGGCCGCGTCGATCGTGTCGAACGCCGCGAGCGCCACGCGCACCGCCTCGGGCACCGGCGTGAGGCGCACGACGATCTCGGTGACGATCGCGAGCGTACCCTCCGAGCCCGTGATGAGCGCCGCGAGATCGAATCCCGACTCGTCCGGCGTGCTTGTGACGGTCAAGACGGTCCCGTCCGGCATGACGCAGGTCAGGCCGAGCACGTGATCGGTCGTCGTGCCGTATGCGAGACAGTGCGGGCCGCCGGCGTTGCACGCGACGTTTCCGCCGATCGTCGAGATGCGCTGGCTCGACGGATCGGGCGCGTAGAAGAATCCGTGCGGGCGCGTTATCTCGCTGAGATCGAGATTGATGACGCCGGGCTGCACGACCGCGCGCCGATCGGCGTAGTCGACGTGGAGGATGCGGTTCATCCGGGTCGTCGAGATCGTTATGCCGCCGCGCGTCGTCAGCGAACCGCCGCACAAACCGGTGCCGGAACCGCGCGGCACGATCGGAAATCCGTTGCGCGCCGCCGCTTTGACGACGTCGACGACTTGGCTAGTCGTCGTCGGCAGGACGACGAAGTCGGGCGGCGGCGTGTGGCTCGGAAGCGCGGCCTCGTACGCGAACGTCGAGCGGCCGCCCGGATCATCGATGAGCCCGACTGGCCCCACGGCGGCGAGCAGTTCGTCGCGCAGCGACATTTGGCGCAACTTGCAGGGGGCCGCGAGGCCTTCCTACCGCGGTCCGTCGAACCTCACCTTACTATGGCGATAGCGTTGCCGACCGACGACGGCACGACCGAACGCCGGATCACCCCCGAATTGCGTTCTCTCCAAGCGCGCATCCGCGACCTCGCGAAGCGGAAGAACGCGGTCATCCTCGCGCACATCTATCAACGGCTCGAAGTGCAAGAGATCGCCGACTTCATCGGCGACAGCCTCAACCTGAGCCGCGAGGCGCAGAAGACGAAAGCCGATATGATCGTGTTCTGCGGCGTCCATTTCATGGCGGAGACAGCGAAGCTGCTTAATCCGACGCGCACCGTGCTGCTTCCGGACATGAAAGCGGGCTGCGGTATGGCCGACATGATCACCGGCGACATGGCGCGCGCCTTCCGGGCGAAGCATCCGGGTCTACCGCTCGTCTCGTACGTCAACACGTACGCCGAGGTGAAAGCCGAATCCGATATCTGCTGCACGTCGACGAACGCCGTCAGGATCGTGCAGTCGCTGCCCGATCACGAAGTGCTTTTCGCACCCGATAAGTTCTTGGGAGCGTACGTTCAAAAGCACACGCCGGACAAGAAGCTGATCTGCTGGGACGGCTATTGCCCGACGCACTTCGTCATCCGGCCCGAGATGGTTCTCGCGCGCAAGCAGTTGTCACCGAATGCGCTCGTGCTCGCGCATCCTGAGTGCTCGCCGGAAGTGCTCGAGCTCGCCGACTTCGTCGGAAGCACGCAAGCGATGATGGATTACGCCGGCAAGAGCACGCAACGCGAGTTCATCATCCTCACCGAAGCCGGTCTGCTCCTTCGGCTCAAGGATCTCTATCCGGAGAAGCGCTTCTACTCGATCGCCCCATGCCCGCATTGCCCGTACATGAAGTTCGTCGAGCTCGAGAAAGTGCTCGCATGCCTCGAGGGCGACCTCAACCCGATCGAGATCCCGACGGAGACGATGATCCGCGCGCGCTCGAGCATCGAGCGCATGGTCTCCGTTGTCTGACGCCGGAATCTCTGCAATGAGTGTCGGGGAGCGGTCGAGATTTATCTCGACCGCCGCGGTCTTGCGATAAGATGATCCGCACGGATGTGCTCGTCATCGGGTCGGGAGCGGCAGGGCTGCTGCTCGCGCTCCGCTGCGCGTCGCAAGGTCAGTCTGTCGCGCTCGCGACCAAGGGCACGATCGAAGAATCGAACACCGCTTGGGCGCAAGGCGGCGTCGCGGCCGCGCTCGACCTCGAAGAAGACTCTCCGCTCGCGCATTTCCAAGACACGCTTGTCGCCGGCGCCGGCCTGTGCGATGAACGCGCCGCGGCGATCGTCGCCGCTGAAGCGCCGCAGCGAGTCGACGAATTGCTCAGGTTGGGCGTCGCCTTCGATCTCGGATCGGGCGGCGCGCTCGATCTTACGAAGGAAGCGGCGCATAGCGCAAAGCGCGTCGCTCACGCCGCCGACGCGACGGGCCGTGCCATCTCGAACACGCTCGCCTCGCGCGCCCTTCGCCACCCGAACATCAGCGTTCTCGAACGATCGATCGCGGTCGAGCTCATCGTCGATTCCGACGGATGCCATGGCGCGTGGCTGCTCGTCGACGGGCGTCTCGTTTCAGTGCTCGCATCGGCAGCGACCACGCTCGCAACCGGCGGAAGCGGACGCATCTTCGCCCGGACGACGAACCCGCCCGGCGCGACCGCCGACGGCCTTCACCTCGCGCTCGCCGCCGGCGGCCGGCTCGCCGATCTCGAATTCACGCAATTCCATCCCACCGCACTCGCCGTTGCGGGCGCCCCGGCGCTCCTCGTCTCCGAGGCTGCGCGAGGCGAGGGCGGCATCATCATCGATGCGAAGGGGCGGCGTTTTTGTTTCGATGCCGACCCGCGCGGTGAGCTCGCGCCGCGCGACATCGTCGCTCGCGCGATCTACCGCCAGCTGCAAACCGACCCGGCCGGCGGCGTCTGGCTCGACCTCAAGCCGATCGGTACTCCCGAAGCCATCCGCTCCCGCTTCCCGAATATCGCCGCCGCATGCGCGCGCTTCGGCATCGACATCGGCGCATCGCCTATTCCGGTCTCGCCCGCCGCTCACTATCATATGGGCGGGGTCCTCACCGATCTGTGGGGCCGTACGGCCGTGGATTCGCTCTATGCGATCGGCGAATGCGCGTGCACCGGGTTGCACGGTGCAAATCGTCTCGCGAGTAATTCGCTCGCCGAGTGTCTCGTCTTCGCGTCGCGCGCCGCCGAAGATATCGCGAAGACGATGAGCAGCGACTTCGATGAAGCTCGCGCGACTTCGCCTCCGGCTTTCGTCGAGGCGTGTGACGACGTCGAAAAGGTCCGCACGCTTGCGTGGAATGCCGCTGGTCTCATCCGCGACGGCACAGAACTTCGTCGCGCCGCCGATGCGATGTCCGCGATTCCGCTCGTCCGACGCCCGCTCGACCGCAGTGCGCTCGAGGCGCGAAGCATTTTGACGGCGGCGACGCACGTCGCGAAGGCCGCGCTCATCCGCGAAGAGAGCCGTGGGAGTCAATATCGCTCGGACTATCCGGAGCGCGACGATGCGCACTGGCGCGCGCGAATCGTGTGGAGCTCCGGCGGCCAGACGCTCATGCCGGTCGAGGTCCCCGCTTGATGGCGGACGTCAGTATGCGCAGCGGCAGGCATCCTTTTCTCACGTCCGAGCCGTTCGTTCCCATGGATGCATCTGCGGCCACGATGTTCGACACGATCATCAAGAGCGCTCTCGCCGAGGACGTCGGTTCGGGCGACATCACGTCGCGTGCGGTCGTCGACGCGGAAGCACGTTGGAGCGGCCGCATCGTCGCGCGTGCGGCGGGTGTCGTGGCTGGCCTCGGCATCGCCGCGCGGACCTTCGCGCTCGTCGATCCGTCGACGAAGGTCGAGCTGGCCGTCGCCGACGGATCGAAAGTCGATGCCGGTTCGGTGCTCGCGAATGTCAACGGAGGGGCGCGAAGTCTGCTGACGGCCGAGCGAGTCGCGTTGAATTTCCTTGGCAGACTCTCGGGTATCGCGACCCTCACGCGTCGCTACGTCGATGCGACCGCGGGCACGAGCACCAAGATCACCGACACGCGCAAGACGACACCAGGATTGCGCGCTCTCGAACGCTATGCCGTTCGCGCGGGCGGGGGCGTCAACCATCGATTCGGGCTCGCGGACGCGGTACTCGTCAAGGACAATCACATCGCGGCGGTCGGGTCGGTGAAGGAAGCGGTGCACCATGCACGGGCTGGAGTCGGTCCGGGTGTCGTCGTGGAGATAGAATGCGATCGCCTCGACCAGGTCTCCGAAGCGCTCGAGGCAGGCGCCGATTCGGTCTTGCTCGATAACATGGACGCGGTGACGATGCGAAAGGCCGTCGATCTTGCGCGCGGCAAGGCGATCGTCGAGGCGTCCGGCGGTATGACGCTCGAACGCGTCGCGGAAACGGCGGCTGCGGGGGTCGATGTCATCTCGGTCGGTGCATTGACGCACAGCGCACCGGCGCTCGACGTGGCGCTCGATTTCGACGCGGCTCGCGGCAGAGGTTGACGATGGACGAGAAGAACGCCGAGCGGCAAAAGGATTGGGTCAACGCGCATATGGGGCGGTCGTCGAAGGAGACCGCGCATCGGCTCCTGACGACCGATCAGCCGCGACCGCCCGAGGATGCACCGATCTTGCACCTGCGGGGCGTCCGCGCGCGGTGCGTCGCGGGCGGGGCGTCGAACTTCTGGATCGTCAAATCCGAGGCGGCGGAGCCCGTCCTGGACGGCGACTTTCCGTTGACCGGAATGTCGCCGACGGCGCTCTTCGTCCAAGTGCCGCGCTTCAATTACCTGCCGTACGCCGTGCGCCGGGCTGACCTCACTCCGGATAACCATACGATTTCGGGCGACACGGCGCCGCTCGAGGCGGCGATGCGGGAGGTCTACGGATAACCCCCGAAACGCCACGCCAGGACCAACCACGCGTTGGCGCGCGCGTCCGAACACCGGTTGTGCACAGGAGGCGTTCGTGAGCAAACCCATCGAGCCCGAACACGTCTTGCTCGAATTTTATACCATCTGCTCGTTCCAACCTGATCCCGAACCGGCGTCGCAGCCACTTCCCCTCTTCGTCCTGGGGTACCGTGAAGGCAGCGAGCCGGTTTTCGTTTGGCTCGTCGACAAGAATCATTTCGACGGGTCGCGCCTCACAAGAGATTCCTACTGGCTGCATGCGCTCGGCAATCTCGAGGAGTACTTCTTCAAGAAGCTCTCCAAGTGCGTCGCTGAGGAAGGTTGCGTGCGGGGCGGCATCGAGCTGCTCGTCTCGACGTATCAGAAGCAGTTATCGTTCTCGCCGCTGACGCCGGTCGCCGATCACGCCTTTGGGCTGCGGCGCGCCGAGCCGGAGCTCGCGACCGCCTGATCTGCTGGCTTCGAAAACCGTCCTGCGGTCGACCCTGAAGGTCGACCGCTTCGTTTTTAGCAAATGGCGCTGATCGTATGGCACGTCTTCATAGCACCGCGCCCGCGAGACCGCGCGCACTTCTCGTCGGGGTCGATACCGGCGAAGATCGCGCCCTCTTCGACGTCGAGATGGATGAGCTCGACGCGCTCGCTCGTGCGAGCGGCATCGAGCCCGTCGGCCGCATGGTTCAGCGTCGCCCGGCGGTCGATCCGTCGACGCTCATCGGTTCGGGCAAGGTGGCCGACGTCATCGAGGCGGCGACGCAGTCGAAAGCCGAACTCGTCGTCACTCTCAACGCGCTGCGCCCCCGCCAGCGCACCGCTCTTGAAAAGGCCCTCGGCGATTCGATCGCCGTCACCGACCGTACCGTCGTCATCCTCGACATCTTCGCGCAGCACGCGCGGACGAACGAGGGCAAGCTCCAAGTCGAGCTCGCGCAGTTGCGCCATCGCGCTGCGAACCTCATCGGGGCGCGCGATTCGCTGTCGCGGCTCGGCGGCGGCGTCGGCACGCGGGGGCCTGGCGAAACGAAGCTCGAGACGGATAGACGCAAGATCCGCCTTCGCATATCGCACCTCGAAGGGCAGCTCAAAGAAGTAAGCCTGCGGCGACGCGAGCAGCGGCGCAGTCGCGAAGGAACGCCGCTCATCGCCCTGGTCGGTTACACGAATGCGGGGAAGTCGTCGCTACTCAACGCGCTGACCTCCGGCCGCGACGCACTAGTCGCTGATCAGCCATTTGCAACGCTCGACCCGACCCTTCGCAAGCTCCGCTTCGACGATGGTGATGAAGTCGTGCTCGCGGATACGGTCGGCTTCATCAGCGATCTGCCGAAGGAGTTGCTCAACGCATTTCGAGCGACACTCGAAGAGGTGACGAGTGCGACGCTGTTGCTTCACGTGATCGATGCGAGCAATCCGTTCTGGGAGCGTCAGCGTGAATCGGTCGAGGCGATCCTCGAGCAGTTGGGCGCAGCGGAAAAGCCGACGGTCATCGTTTGGAACAAGACGGACATCGCTGAAGCCGTGCATCCGCACGAAGGCATCGCGGTATCGGCGAAGACCGGAAAGGGTCTGCGCGAACTGAAGGTCACGCTCGCACGCGAGATCACCAAGACGTAATGACGTGCGGTGCGCCCACTCAACGTGGGCAGCTACCGCACGCTTTTCACGTTGCCATTTCGAGCAGCTTTGAAACGGTGTTCCAATTGCGCACGGTAGCGCCCACTCCGAGCATGCGCTCGAATGTCGTCGCGAGCTTGGAACGGCCAAACCCATCGGGACAATAGAGGTATAGCTCTTTCGCAATGTGATGGAACCGGTCTCGGCCCCAGTCGACGGCTGCGAGCGCCTTCACGCGTTCCGCCTTCGGACTCTCTACGAGGAATGCGACGCTTAGACGCGCTGTTTCGACCTTTTCCTTGAGGAACGGGTTCTTCGCGGCGACTCCAGCGAGCTCACGTCCTGATCGGACGACGACGCCCACCGGCTTGCCGAGCTCGCGCTGCAGCCGGGCGGCAAGTTTGGCTGCGCACATCTGTGCGCTATCCGCAGCCGAGAAGACGACGTTGCCGCTTTGTATGTACGTCTGTACGCCTTCAAACGCACAGGATGCGCAAAGCTTGCGCAGACGCTCCATACTCATCTGCGTGTTCCCCACGTTGATCCCGCGGATCAGCGCGACGTACTTCGTGGAGTTCACGAACGCTTGCACCGCAACCCGGGGTAGCATTTCATACGAAAGTCATCTCGGGAGCGCCTTCGCACTACTTTCGTCATTCGTTCGCGTTCGCCGTGTATACTATCCACATGTTCAGCTTGAGATTGATTTTCGTCATGTCGCTAAGCGCCCTTTGCGCGATCGCGGCGGCTTGTTCGCCGTCGCAGCCAGTCACGAGTGCACCCGCTATCGTGTCGCTGGAACCAACGGGAGCGCTCGCACCGGATATCCGCATTCCCCTTCAACCCGGCGACCAGATCGGCGTCAATACGTTTCCGGACGGGGACACGTCGAGCGGCGGTCAAGGTCAGAAGATCGACAATCTCCTCGAATGCCACGGGTTCATCAACCAGACGTTCCACATCCACACGCACCTCAGCATCTTCGACCCGACGGGTACGCAGATCATGGTACCGTGGGGTATCGGCCTCGTGCCGCCATGGACGTTCGACCGAGACAATGACGAGATCGCGACTGCGATGTGCGGTTACAACCTGCACACGCATGACCGGTCCGGAGTCATCCATGACGAAGCGAAGACGAATCTCAACCTGACGCTCGGGCAGTTCTTCGATGTCTGGGGCATGCCGCTGTCGAGTTCGAACGTCGCCGGCTACACAGGCACCGTTTGGGTGAAGGTCGTCGTTCCCGGGAACAACATGCCGTGGAGCAACTCGATCGACCCGCGCACCATCCTGCTGAGCGATGACGAACAGATCACGCTGGCGGTCGCCAACAAGGTGAAGAATCCACCCATCTACGACATGTCGAAGTTCTAAAGCTCAACGGCGTCTAGTCTTGTCGGCGCGGCGTTTGGGACCGGGAAGCGTCACGCCTTCACGTTTGAGCAGCTCCCGTTTTCGTTCGATGCCGCTCGATCCGTACGATCCGATCGTTCCGTCCGCTGCGATGACCCGGTGGCAAGGGACGAGCAGCCACAGCGGATTCTTGGCCATCGCGCTCGCCGCGGCGCGGACCGCAAGCGGCCTGCGCGCTTCTCGCGCGAGCCACGAATACGGGCGAGTCTGTCCGCGCGGGATGCGCATCGCTGCGGCGAGCACTTCTTGGAAATATTCCGATGCCCACGACAAGTCGATCGGCACGTCGACGTCGCGAGCGCCCCTCGATGCTTCGACGAGCGATGAGCGGATGAGCGCCGGCACGGGTTTGGCCACGAGCCGCATCTTGAGGCGCTTTTCGATGTCCGCGACGTCGACGTCCGCGTCGTCGACGAAAGCGATGCCGGCATGCGTCCATGCGACCCGTAAGCGATGCTTGCCCACGGCCACCTCGCCCGTCGATCCGCTGCGCCGATATTCGCGTGCGACCGTTCGTTTCGTCTTCGAACGGCCGCGGCGGTCGACCGTTGAGGTCGACCGCTCCATCTTACCTATGCGACGGGTCAACGACCGTATTTCTTCATGATCTTCAGCAGCCGGTCGTGCGGCAGGCCGTAGACCATGTCGCCGTCGCGGCCGACCATCGTCTGCCCGGCGAGCAGCGCGTTGATGACCGCTTCTTCGGTCGCATCCTCGGTCGCGTAGAACACCGGATCGATGTGGTATTGATCGAGGTCGGTGACGCTGAACGTTCGCGCCTCCGGATAGTGCGGCACGACGTTCGCTGTCGAAAACGCGATGATGAGATCGCCGCTGCCCGTCATGGCGTCCGCGCCGGTGCGAGCGAGGCCCAATGCCGCGCGCCTCACCAAACGATCGAGCTGGTCGTGAACGAGCGGCGCGTTCGTCGCGATGACGATGATGACGGAACCGTTTCCATCGGGACCGGCTTTCGGCATGATGTCCGGGATGTTCGCGCCGACCGGTACGCCGTCGATCATGAGCTGACGCCGTCTTCCCGTGTTCGTGTTGACGAGGACTCCGACCGTGTAACCGCCGTCTTGTTGGGCAAGTACGCGCGATGCCGTGCCGATGCCGCCTTTGAACGAGAACGATAGCATGCCGGTGCCAGCGCCGACGCCGCCTTGCGCGATCGGGCCACCCGTCGCGCCGTCGAGCGCTTTCACGGCGTCCTCCGCGGTCGCGTGCCTGCCTTGGATATCGTTGAGGAACTCGTCGTCGCATTCAGCGACGACCGGCAACGGCACGTCGTCAGTGATGCCGATCCCGCTGTTGTGCTCGATCATCCACGAGACGACGCCGTCATCGACGCGCCCGACCGACAATGTGTCGGTGAGCAAGACCGGCACTTCCATCCAGCCGGCTTCATTGACCCACGTCGTGCCCGTCATCTCGCCGTTGCCGTTGAGCGCCCAAGCGGCGGCGAAGACCTTCTTATGCCACACGTCGGCCCGCGGGATCACCGCCGTGACGCCCGTTCGCACGGGGCCGACGCCGGGCACGAGTTTGCCGGATCCCTCGATGTGCGTCACTTGCCCGACGAGAACGCCGGCGACGTCGGTGATAGCATCGTAGCGCCCGGGTGAGAGGGTGCCGATGTGGATCCCGAGCGCCGGCGCTTTGACGTACGGACCGCTCGAGTCGTAGTGCGATAGCGGCAATGTCGCGGCAGCGACGAGCACGGCGATAGGCAGGCTGTTCATGGCGGCCGCAGTTCGTTGCCGCTTAGCCGCGTGCCTCGCGTTTGCGTTGACGAGAGGGGCTGTAACGCATGATTGGTCGAATGCGTTTTACTGTTGATGCGGCGAAGACGGTTTGTCATCGGACTCGGCGCGACGGGCGCTTTCATGCTTTTCGGAAAGCGGAGCGCCGTTGCGTCAGCCGCGGGGGCGCGCCCGATCCGAGTCCGCCTTTTCTCGGGCTACGATCTGCGCAGCGCCGTTATCGGCGGCGTCCGCGTCGATGGTTCGTCCAAGCCGACCGTCGTTTCGCAATCCTCCGGTCCGGTAGACGTCGTAGCGACCACGACTGACGGCAGCGTCATCGAGCGCAATTACGCGGGTACGATACTATCGGCGACGGTTGACGGCGACCTCGTCGTCTACAACGACGTCGACGTCGAATCGTACGTCGCGTCGGTCATGGCGTCGGAGATCAGTTCGAGCTGGCAGTCTGAGGCGCTCAAAGCGCAAGCCATCGCGATCCGAACCTACGGGCTGCGGCGCATGAAGCATACGCGCCCGGCGTCGTACGATGTCACCGATGACACGACGAACCAGGTCTATCACGGCGTCGACGCGATCGTCGGATCGCTGCGCACGGCTGCCAGCGCGACTGCCGGGCTGGTCGTGATGTCCGGCGGTGTGCCTGCGGATGTCTGGTATCACTCTGCGTGCGGCGGCCATACGGCATCATCGAGCGAAATCACGGGCGAGCCGGCACCGCCGTATCTTCAGGGGTATCCCGACAGTGACGGTGGCGGCCATGCCTATTGCGCTGCTTCGCCCTACTATTCTTGGCGCAACTCGCTGCCCGCAAGCGCTCTCGCGAGCGTGGCCGGGGTTGACGCGTTGTCGTCGATCGCTATCTCGCAGCGCTGGCCCGATGGACGCGTGAAGACCGTGCACGTCGTCAGTTCGAGCGGCGCCGCTCAGGATATCGATGGCCACCACTTCTACTCTCGAGCGACCGCCGTGCTCGGTTACAAGGTGGTGCCGAGTTCGTTCTTCGATATCGCATCGTCGGGCGGCGGCTATACGCTGAGCGGCCACGGTGTCGGCCATGGCGTCGGCATGTGCCAGTGGGGCGCGCAAGGCAGAGCGCTCGCCGGCCAAAACGCCGCTGCGATCATCGGCGCCTACTTCCCTGGCACGACAATCCAACAGTTGTAGCGGTCGAGCTTTAGCTCGACCGAGTACGACCTTTCAGTTGGAAGGCCGCGGCGGTCGACCGTAAAGGTCGACCGCTCCATTGTCTTGGACGCTCTTCGCTCACATGCGTGCGATGCGGGCGAGGATATCGTCCTCGCCGGCCCAGATCGCATCGAGTCCTTGCTGCCAGTCGTCGACGAGGAATGCGTACACGACGACGCCATGATGCGCGGTTTCGACGTAGCCCGCGAGTCCGCTTGCGCCTTCTATATATCCATCTTTGCCGCGGACGCGGCCTAGAACGTCGGGCGCAAGGGGGCGATAGCGTACTGTACCGTCAAGAGCGACGCGCGGTAAGAGCGCGGCCTCTGCCTGTGCGTCCGACCCCCGCAGCATCGAACGCAGCGCGGCCGCGAGGGTAGCGGCGGTGACGTAGTCGGCCGCCGAAAGTCCGGATCCGTCGACCAGTGCATTGCGTGGATCGTCGGCACCGATCGATGCGAGGAACGAGTGCTCGGCAGCAAGTCCTCCGTCGAGCGTGCCCGTTCCCGACGCGTTCGCTCCGACGGCTCGCAGGAGCTGCTCGGCGATGTGGTTGTCGCTGTCGCGCGCCATCTGCTGGACGATCGACGCGACCGGCCGAGAGCGGTGCGCCCATAGCGTCGTCGATGCACCGGCAGGTGCTTTGCCGGTCGTCGCGTCGCCGGCGACCGCGACGCCGCCGGAATATGCGAGCGAGCGCAGCACGGTCGCCGCGACCGCTGTCGGTTTTGCGATCGACCGCCAGTATTTCTGAGGTGCGCCGTACGGGATCTGGCCCGAAAGCGCATAGCCCGAGCCGTCCGGCAACGGATCGATGCGCAGTGTGTTGTCGGCATATTCTGAGACCGAGCGGACTCCGCCGACGATCTTGCCGGCCGCACCCGGCGGGTCGACCTGGATCGTCGCGAGACCGCCGTCCGGATCGGGCGTGAGCGTGAACTGCACGGCGCCGTTGTCGATCGTGATCGCGCTCGGCGGCGCGGCCCAACCGTATTCGAGGTCTTCCGCATCCCACGTCTTGTTGACCGCGTCGGGGCCGTAGAGCGATCCATCCGAAACGACAGCGCCGCTGACGACGCCGATGCCCTCATCTTTTAGTCGATGAACGGCGCCGCGCAGATCGTCCGTCGCGAGTTCCGGGTCGCCGCCGCCGACAAGATAAAGGTCGCCGTCGAGCGTGCCGTCGCGGATGGCGCCGTCGGTGACGATCTCGGTCTCGAAACGATGTGTGGGTCCGAGATCGTGAAGCGCAGTCGCCGCGACGACCACTTTGAGCGTCGACGCGGGGACGAGCGGTACGTGCGCGTCGTGTTCGTAGAGAATATGTCCGGTGCGCGCGTCCACGATGACCGCGCCCGTCGTCGCGGGAAAAGCCGCGCCGTTAAGGATCGGTGCGGCGGCACGGACGACCTTCGACTTGTCGGCATCGCTCCACGCCGACCCATGCCGGACGAAGGCGCTCGTGAATGGCGGTGCGGTCGGAATCGTAGGCGTCGGAGCGGCGCTCGGTGCGATGCCGTGCATCGACCGCAGTGCGCGGACGCCGAAGGTGACGACGGCGATGACGACGATGAGGGCAAGGACGAGTCGAAGGCGATGCGCGATGATGCGACGACGCCGCCTGCGCGCAATGCTGCGCGGCACGTTGCGCAGCGGAACGTATCTAGGCGGACGACCTGCCACTCGTGTCTTCCCACCACTCCGGTCGCTCATCCCAGCGCGAGAACCAGTAGACGAGCGACTGCCACTTGCCGAATTGGGCGAACCTGCGTCTGATCTGCTTCTCCGTCGGTCGCTTGCCGCGGAACCATTCGCGCTTCGCGTACGCGATAGTCGCCGAGTCGACGGAGATGTGATCGTACCGTCCGAGCAGGTTCATGAGATAGTGCGCGGACGACTTGCCTATGCCCTTGATGCCGGTGAGCGCTTTGAAAAGCTCGTCGAGCTCCATGCCGCTCGTATCGGCATCGAGTTGGTCGAGGTCGATGTCGCCCGTCTTCACGCGCTTGGCAAGCTCGACGATGTACGGCGACCGATAGCCGGCGCGCACCTTATCGCGCAAGAATCGTTCGCCCTTGTGCGCGACCTGATCCGGGGTCGGCCACGCGCGCAGCGTCGGGTCGGACGGACAAGGATCACCCAGATCCGCGAGGCGGTTGATCATGACGACCGCCTGCTTCCACACGACGTTCGTGCCCAATATCGTCTTGACGACGTCTTCCCAGAGCGACGAGGCGCGCATGAGTCTCCCCGCTCCGGCACGTCGTGCGTCCTTGAGCTCCGGTAGCTTGCTCGCGAGCGCGTAGAAACCGTCGAGGCGCTCGTCGAGGTGAAGCATCGACCTCGCGCGCCGCGCCATCTCGTCGGCGACACCGGGATCGCGGGCGCCGTCGCCTGTCGTCGTGACGAGCACATCGCGATACGTCTTGCGAGCCGAAGCGTCTTCGGTCATCTCGACGAGAAAGATGCGTCCGTCATGCAGGCGTTCGACACGCTGGAGCGTGCGCCGGTCATGGAGCCATCGAAAAGGACGTGTTTGGTACCAGCCGTGACAGATGACCGTGGGAAATAGCCCGAACGGTTTTTTGACGGTGACGCGGACGGTTGCGGATTCCAAGAGCAGGCGGATTCTTTCGCGACTTCAAGGCAAAGCGAAACGTCGTGCACGCCTAAGACGCAACGGAAGCGATTCCCTCTTTGCCCTACAATATGTCGTCTTGGAACTCGTAGTCGAGATGGAACACGCGCATCGGAAAATACGCCGTGTCATGACGCGGCGCGAATTTCGTCTTCATCGCCGCGGTAAGCGCGGCGTTGTCGAGGTCCTCACTCTTCGATGATGATACGACGAGCGCCCCAGCGACGGCGCCGGAATCGTTGACGACGACGTCGATGCCGACTCCCCCGGTGACGTCGGCTGCGAGACTTGCTGCCGGATATAAAGGGTACGACTCGACGAGCGGCGCTTCGAAGCGGCGCGTCTCGACGCGAACGGTCGGCATCGGAAACTTGAGAACGCGTGGGAGCGCACCGGCCGCATCCGGCCGATCGATGAGCTCGTAGTACGTGCCGCATTGCTGTTGGCTGCCATCAGCATATTTCACGCTTGCGACCCAAAACTTGAGCGGATCGTCTCCTGTCCATGGCATCGTGGCGGTGATTCCTGCCTCCCCTTCCTTGTCGAGCGGCGGAACCGTGATGGAGTCCCACGGCACGATCACGGTTGCGAGGCCAGCATCGTAGAACTCGACGGTGGCCGAGACGATGTCTACACGCTTCGCCGTGAAGCTCATCTCGTACCAATCGGGTCCCCCTTTTGGCCCAACGTTGACGAGCACCATTTTCGTTACGTTGAGGGGACAACTCGGTTTCGGCGGCGATAGCGCAGGACCGCCGTCCACGCGGAACGTGTAGACGATGAGGTAGTCCAGAGAAATCGCGACTCCATCTCTCGTCGCGGGCTTGAATGTCGAGCGCTGTGCGGCATCGAGCGCGGCAAGATCGATGTCATCGTCCTGCGACGACTCCCAGATCATTGCGCGCGAAGTCTGGCCGTCGGGCGCGACCGTGATGCGTATGGTGACGTCTCCTTGCACGCCCGCATCTCTCTCGGCGGCCGGATACGTCGGCTCAACTCTGTTCTTGAAACTGGCGTCCGTCAAGGTATGATCGATGGTCGAAGTGGTGGCGATGGCACCATTGAACGGATGTTTCTGCGCGTTGAGCACTTCAAACCCCCACGGATTATTGTCAGTCGCGTTGAGTTCGACTTGTTGGCCGACGCACGGCGCCGGACTCTGACCAGGTGCCGGCGACACCGCGTCGACCGATGCGGCGACGATGTCGGCCTTTCGCCGGTCGAACGCGCCGAATGCGCTCGGCACGTCGCCCTTGTACGCCGGTTGCTTAATCGTCACGTCGGTCCACGGCAGCTTGAAGGAGCTCCCATTGGACAGCTTGACTGACAGCTCTGCGTTCGTTCCGGTTTGAGGGTCGCCATTCAATCGCACGGCATACGAAACGAAGTCGTGCGCGGAAGATTGCGCACCGAAGACGACCGACCGCAGCTGAAGAGAGCAATCGGCGGCTGTCGCCCGGATCGGCACAAGACTGAGTGCGACCACCACTGCGGCGATGATCATCCGCACCGATGCGCCCATACGGTAGTTAGATATCTTGCTCACGGCACGATGACCGGTGACGACCTGTGATGCGTCACGACTTCGTCGAGCTTCGTATCCGGTGCGGAGTTGCCGTGGATCACGAACTCCGCTCCCGTCACATCCGGCTCGACGTCAAGCGTGACGCGATACATCGTCTCCTTGCCGGACAGCCCGTGACCGGCGGCCGAAAACGCGGCTATCGAAGCCGAACATTCCTCGGCCCGCGAAGTCTGCGGTGAGAGCGCTAGTGCCAATGCGACGAAGGCGATGGATGATAGCAGCGATCTTACAAGCACCTGATGCTCCTCGATGCGAGCGCAGGCGCTCGCGAACACCTCCGGGAATCACCGACGCGTGACGACGGCCGCCGCTTCGACAGAAAGCGAACGGAAAGGAATCGACCTCGCGAAGCGCGTTCTCAACGGAGACTGGCGCGCACTCGCACGCTCCATTTCGCTCATCGAGAACGACGACCCCGCTGCCGCCGCGCTCGTCGCGATGCTCTACCCGAGGACCGGTCACGCGCAGGTCATCGGCGTCACGGGACCACCCGGCGCCGGGAAAAGCACGCTCGTCGACGTCCTCGCCGCGCTCATACGTAAGGAAGAGCGGACGGTCGGTATCGTCGCTGTCGATCCATCGAGTCCGTTCACCGGCGGCGCGGTGCTCGGCGACCGTGTTCGGATGCAGCGTCACGCCGGCGATCCCGGCGTCTTCATCAGAAGCATGGCTTCACGCCGCAGCGCCGGCGGCCTCGCTCCGGCGACGCGCGACGTCGTCCGCGCACTCGATGCGTTCGGCCGCGACATTATCCTCGTCGAGACGGTCGGCGTCGGCCAGATCGAGCTCGAGATCATGAAGGTCGCCGACACCGTCGTCGTCGTGACCGTTCCCGGCCTCGGTGACGGCGTCCAGACGATCAAAGCCGGCCTGCTCGAGATCGCCGACTGCTTCGTCGTCAACATGGCCGATAGGCCGGGCGCGCATCAGACGGTCGCGGACCTTAAGATCATGCTGACGCTCGGCGGCGCCGAGGAGCGGCGACGCCGCTGGAAGCCGCCCGTCCTAGAGACGATCGCGACCGAAGGCGTCGGCATCGACAAGCTCTGGATCGCATGTCAGCAGCACCATCAAGTGCTCGAGGCCGACGAACGGATGGGGCGCTCGCACGACCGCCTTCGCGATGAAGTGGTCGAGGCGGTGCAGCGCCGGATAGGCGCCTACGTCGCCGGGCAATTGTCGAGCGACGGCTCAATGGAGCCCGTCCTCGCGGCGGTGCTGCGCCGCGAAATCGATCCGCGCGCGGCCGCCGATCGCATCGTCGCTCAGCATCTCAAAGCGGAATAAAGAAGCCTCGCGAACTGCTTAGGCCGCGGCGGTCGAGCTAAAGCTCGACCGCTACAGGAGCCATGTGTTCCGCTAGGCGGAAAGATGATTCCACCGGGCAACATTGGTAATAAAGTTTCACGCGCATTACTAGTGGATAGAATAAACTTACCTTAGAGCGCCGCGACCTATCCGGCGACTGAATCCAAGGCACCAAGAGAGCGAGGGCGACCATGGACAGGACGAAGATACAAAACGACGAGTTGACCGACGCCGACGTCTTACGCGTCGATCCGGTGCACGAATACGAGCGGCGCTACCACATGCGCGAAGTCTCGGAAAGCATACTGTCGCGCGTGGGCGACGATTCGGATCCGCGAGTCGCTCAGGGACGGCCGACCGGTCCCTGACATCTGTAACGGTGGTCCTCAAAGACGCGCCGAGCACGGACTGCTCGGCGCGTCGCTATTTTCTGCTGTCCACCGAGGCCGATCAGATCGTGACGGTTTTGCCTTGCACCGCCGGCTGAGCATTGAGGCCGTATTGCGCGCTTATCGCCTTGGCAAGCGAAGCCGCCGCGGGCGGATCAGCGTGGACGATGTAGACGTCCGGCTTGCTATGGAACTCGCCGAACCATCGGAGCAGCTCTGAGCGATCGGCGTGCGCCGAGAATCCGTCGATGTGCGCTATCTGCGCGTTAACGTCGACCGGCACGCCGAACACCTTTACTTGCTTAGGGCCGCCGAGGAGCACCCGTCCGAGCGTGCCCGGTCCTTGGAAGCCGACGAAGCACACGGTGTCGTTCGCACGCGGAAGTCTGTTGCGCAGATAGTGGAGCACGCGCCCGCCGTTCGCCATGCCGCTCGAAGAGATGACGATCGCGTCGCTCTTGATGTCGTTGATCTTCATCGAATCGGCCGCGCTCTGCGTGTTCGTGACGCCTTGCGCGCCGAGACTCGTGTCCTTTGGCCCGAACCGTTCCTTAGGATTGAAGCGCATCGCTTCGGGATGACGCTCCATGATCGCATCGGCTTCGATGCCCATCGGGCTATCGACATAGACCTTCACCGCCGGAATCGCGGACGACCGTTGCAGCTGACCGATCGCGTAAAGTATCTCTTGCGTGCGCCCGACCGCGAATGACGGAATGACCAGCACACCATGGCGCGCCATCGCCGCGACGATGACTTCGCCCAGGTCCGCTTGCGGATCGCTCGCCGGATGTAAGCGGTCGCCGTACGTCGACTCGCACAGCACGACATCGCTTTCGGCGATCGGCGACGGATCGCATAGGAGCGGGCGGCCATACCGTCCGAGGTCGCCTGTGAACGTGAGCTTGCGAGTGTCGAACCAGAACTCGGTGATCGCCGAACCGAGGATATGGCCGGCGTCGACGAGTCGGAAGCGGCAGCCGGCGATGTCCGGACGCATCTCACCGTACTCGACGGGACGGAAAGCTGCAGTCACCTTCGCGACGTCGTCGGCCGTGTAGAGCGCCTTCGTGTGAAGACCGCGGTCCGGGTGCTTGGCAGCGCGAAGCGCCTCTTCTTCTTGCAGGTGCGCGGAGTCGCGCAGGACGAGCCCGGCGACTTCCGCGGTCGCCGCCGTGCAATAGATCGGTCCTTTGAATCCTTGCTGCGCGAGTGCCGGCAGATATCCGCAATGATCGAGATGACCGTGCGACAGGACGACCGCGTCGAGATGTTTCGGATCGACCGGAGGCGGCGTCCAGTTGCGCTCCTCGAGCTCGCGCAAACCCTGGAACATGCCGCAGTCGAGCAGCACGCGTGCACCCGAGTCGGTCTCGAGCAGATGCTTGCTGCCGGTGACGACGCCGGCGGCACCGTAGAACGTCAGTCGCGCCATCGGCTACGCTCCAGCCGAGTCGGCGACGAACGTCGACGGCCTGCGGAAGTGACCCGCGCGATATTGCTCGATGCAGAGCGTCACGAGGCGCTCGGGATCCTTTTCGAACAAGAGCTGCGACCCGGTCTGCTTGCCGAGCTTCGGCACGATCGTGTCGAGCTGGTCGGCCATCCCGCCCGATCCGGCGAGCACGCCGATGAGCTTGCCTTCGTCGAACGCGATGCAGAATTCGCCGAGCGTACCCGAGCGGCCGCCGGCGATGATGACGATATCCGATGAATGGATGTTGTGCACTTCGCGGCCCATGAGACCGCTGCCGGTGTAGATGATGACGTCGTAGGCATCGACCGGTGATTCGTATTTCTTCACGTGCTCGCTGCGAGACAGCGCCGGTGAGATGCCGACCGACAGACCGCCGGCATCGCGCGTTCCGCGCGCGCTGTCGTACGGCAGACCCGGACACGCGCCGGTGATGAGCACGCAGCCCGCCTTTGCGACTGCGACGCCGAGCTGATAACAACGTTCGCGCACTTCAGGATCGAGCTCGCCGCCGGCGGAACCCATGATGCCGATGCTGCGGACGGTCGGGTCGCTTTCGGGGTCGTACGTCGGATCCGCATCGGGCGCGACGTCACCGGAATAGGGACGCAGCTCTTGACGCGCGGGGTTATCACCGTCTGAATACGTCTTATTCGACATGCGGCCCGGTTCGCGCCGGACCAGGCTTCTCCCCGCGCACGTCGTAGCAGTCAACGATATGCGCATCCGCTCCGATATCCGCAACATCGCGATCGTCGCACACGTCGATCACGGCAAGACGACGCTCGTCGATGCGATGCTGCGGCAAGCCGGCATATTCCGCGACCCGTCGCAGGCGGGCGAGCTCATCATGGATGTCAACCCGATCGAGCGCGAGCGCGGCATCACGATTCTCGCGAAGAACACCGGCATCGATTGGGCCGGCTACAAGATCAATATCGTCGACACGCCCGGGCACGCGGATTTCGGCGGTGAGGTCGAGCGCGTGCTCCAGATGGTCAACGGTGTGCTGCTGCTTGTCGACGCCGGAGAAGGGCCGTTGCCGCAGACGCGCTTCGTCTTGCGCAAGGCGCTCGAGCAAGATCTGCCGGTCGTGTGCGTCATCAACAAGATCGATCGCAAAGACGCGCGGCCCAAAGAAGTCCTCGATGAAGTGTTGGCGCTCTTCATTGACATCGGGTGTCAGGATCATCAGCTCGATTTCCCGGTCTTGTATGCGGTCGGGCGCGAGGGAACCGCGACGACCGACCTCGCTGTTCCCGGCACGGATCTCAAACCGCTGATGGACGCGATCCTCGAGCACGTCCCCGAGCCGCCCGGCGACGACGAGGGCCCGTTCCAGATGCTCGTCTCGAACATCGATCACAACGACTACGTCGGGCGGATCGCCGTCGGCCGCATATTCCGGGGCAAAGTGCACCCTGGCGATGCGATCGTCCGGCTCGGGCACGAGCTGCGGACCGATCATCGCGTCACGAAGATATTCGAATTCTACGGTCTGCAGCGCCGCGAACTGAGCGAAGCGAAAGCCGGCGACATCATCGCGCTTTCGGGAGTCGAAGGCGTCAATATCGCCGAGACGCTCGCGGATGCCACGTCGCCGGAGGCGGTCGACGCGGTGCTCGTCGACGAACCGACGGTCGTCGTCGATTTCGTCGTGAACGCAAGTCCCTTCGCCGGGCGCGAAGGCAAGTATCTGACGAGCCGTCACATCAAGGAACGGCTCGAGCGCGAGCTCGAGAGCAACGTCGCGTTGCGCGTGACGCCGACCGCGTCGCCCGACACGTTCTCCGTGTCCGGACGCGGCGAGCTCCACCTCACCGTGCTCATCGAGACGATGCGGCGCGAAGGCTACGAACTCGCCGTCTCCAAACCGCAAGTCGTCGTCGTCGAGCGAGACGGCGTCAAGATGGAACCGGTCGAGTACGTCGTCGTCGACGTCGCCGACGAGTATTCCGGCGCCGCGATAGAGGCGCTCGGTCGCCGGCGCGCGACGATGCTCAACATGCTCCAGTACGGTTCGCGCCGGCGTCTCGAGTACACGATGCCGACCCGCGCCATCTTCGGCTTGCGCAACGAGCTCATGACGTTGACGCGCGGCACCGCGATCATCAACCACACGTACTACGACCATCAACCGCTCGCGGGCGACATCCCGCACCGTAATGTCGGCGCGCTCGTGAGCGCGGAGACGGGCGTGGCGACGGCCTACGCCCTTGACAACTTGCTCCCGCGCGGTACGTTCTTCATCTTCCCGCAGACCGAGGTCTACGAAGGCATGGTCGTCGGTCGTGCGAAGACGGAGGACGACGTCCTCGTCAACGTCTGCAAGGCCAAGAAGCTGACGAATATGCGCGCGTCAGGCTCGGACGATGCGCCCAATCTGCCGCCGCCTGAGCTCATGTCGCTCGAACGAGCGCTCGAGTTCATCGAAGACGACGAGCTCATGGAAGTGACGCCGAAATCGATCCGTCTGCGCAAGCGCTTGCTGACGGACGACGCGCGTCGCAAGAGAAAGATCTCCACCCGCCAACGCGCAGTCCTCTAGTTGCGGTCAAACGAAAATAATAATGGAGCGGTCGACCTTTACGGTCGACCGCCGACAATCTTAATGGGTGAGACCGCGGCGGTCGACGATAAACGTCGACCGCTCCCTTTCATACCCGTTTACTCTTCGCCGTCGTAGTAGTCGAGCGACTGCGGCGAGCTCGCGCGCACGATGGTGTCGCCGGGAATGGCCAGTGCCCACTTGCCGCTATCGGGATAGTAGCACGTCTCGTTGAACGGATTGTCCGCCACCATATAGAGGATCAAGTCGACATCGCCATCGTTGCCGACGACGTGCGCCTCTCCCGGTTTGAAGATGAATGCATCGCCTTGGACGATCGGCGTGGTTCCGCCATCGTCGCGCACGTAGCCGCTGCCTGTGATCACGTGGTAGAACTCCCATTGGTGCGAATGGGAATGATACGGCCACGGTAGCTTGCCGGGCGGAATGCGCTGGATCTCGACGTCGAACGGATGGCACTTGAAGGGATCGGTCGATTTCGGATCGCGGCCGAGCGCTTCGGAGACCTGCTTGCCCGCGCCGGCGAACTTGCCTGAAGGCGACGACCACGTCAGCTCTTCAAGGCCGTTCGTGTTGACCTTTTTCATAGGTTACGCGCCTTGGTAGACCACCTCGATGCGCAAGCCGCTCGGATCGCGCACCCATAAGGCATAGTAGTCTTCGCCGTACTCCGGCACGACGGCGGGCTCGTCGTCGATCTCCGCACCGAGCTCGTCGAGCAGCTTGGCACATTCGTCGACTTTCGCGCGCGAATCGGCGTTGAGCGCGAGGTGGTCGAAGCCGACGCGCCGCTCCGGCTCCCAAAGATCGTCGGCCGTGCTCTTGGCCTTGACGATGATGATCTCGAAGCCTTCGCGCTGATAGCCGAAGCTGTCGTCTTTCTCGAACACCGAGTCGAAGCCCAGTGCGGGCAGAAGCGCGCCGTAGAACTTCTTCGCGACGTTGAACGCGTCGGTGCCTATCTGCAGATGGTGGATCGGATGGACTGGCATTCGCTTCCTTACGCTCGGTACGCCGTGTACAACAAGACAGCATCGCGGCGGCTCACGCGGCCACGTCTGCGCTAGTTGCGACGCGCCGTTCGCCCGTTTCCTGCCGGGTTAGGCCACATTTGCGGACATCGCTCGACGCTCGGCCGCAAAGGCAAGGAAGCCGACGTGCACCAACGACTGCCGATGACGATCGAGCGATACGCACACTCGTTGTGGCCGAATCACTTGCTCGACGCGATCGGCGCAGGTGCAGCGCAGTACGGCCTATATCTTTGTCTCGCGCTTTTCTGCGTCGCATGGTTTCGGTCGCGTCCGCGCGGTGCCGTGATACCGTTTATCGTCTGCGCCGCGCTGGCCGCCGGTCTGGTCTACGTCGCAGGCCTCGTGCACGAAGAGCCGAGGCCGTTCGTCGTGCTCGGGGTGGCGCCGCTGATACCGCATGGAACGGACAACGCGTTCCCATCGGACCACTCAGCAGCGGCCGCGTACGCAGCGACGCTTGCCCTGTTCGTGGATCCGCCGGTGGGAGCTGCCGCGTGGCTGGTGACCGTCGCGCTCGGAGCGGGCCGCGTCTATTGCCTGCTCCACACGCCGCTCGACGTCGTCGCCGGCTGGGTGATCGGCGGTGTACCTGCCGCTGTCGCAGTGATCTGGTGGAGGCGAGTCCGACGATAGCCGAGCTTCGCTCGGCATACCACATCATTTAGTCGTCGGCGTATTTGAGCGCGAGCGCTTGCTTGAGGACCTTGAGCCCCAGGAGCGCACATTTCAGCCGCGCGGCTGAAATCGAAATCCCGAGATTCTCCAACACGGCCTCTTTGCCGATCGCGTCGATCTCGTCGATCCTCTTGCCCTTGATGCTCTCCGTCAGCAGTGATGCCGACGCCTGCGAGATCGCGCAGCCTCTGCCCTTGAACTTGACGTCTTCGACGACGCCGTCGTGGATGCGCAAGTCCATGCGGATCTTGTCGCCGCATAGCGGATTGAGATCCTCGAACGAGGCATCGGGTTGTTCGAGCGTGCCGGCGTTGCGCGGATTGCGATAGTGGTCGAGGATGAAGTCGCGATAAAGCGAGTCCATTCCGGAGAAGTCGTTCATGCGATCTTGAAGATCGCCTTCGCCTTCTCGATCCCCGCGATGAGCGCGTCGACTTCGGCCGGCGTGTTGTAGAGGTAGAACGAGGCGCGCGCCGTCGCCGGCACGTCGAGCCGTTCCATGAGCGGCTGGTTGCAGTGGTGACCGGCGCGGACGCAGATGCCTTCGCTGTCGAGGATCGTCGCGAGGTCGTGCGCGTGGATGTCGCCGACCGTCAGCGAAATGACTCCGGTGCGGTGCTCCATGCCCGGCCCGTACAGTTTGACGTTCGACACGTCGCGCAAGCGCTTGAGCGCGTATTCGGCCAACTCCAGCTCGTAGCGATGGATGCGGTCCATACCGATCGCCGTCAAGTAGTCGACGGCTGCGCCGAAGCCCACCGCTTCTGCGATGGCCGGCGTGCCGGCTTCGAACCGCGCGGGAATGCCTGCGTACGTCGACGACTCGAGGCGCACGACGCCGATCATACCGCCGCCCGCCATGAACGGCGGCATCGCTTCGAGCAGCTCGCGGCGGCCCCAGAGGATGCCGACACCCGTCGGCCCGAGCATCTTGTGCGCGGAGAACGCGACGAAATCGCTCCCCCAAGCGGCGACGTCGACGGGCATGCGCGGCACCGCTTGGCACGCATCGACGACGCTGACCGCTCCGGCCGCGCGCGCGCGCGCAGACAGGAACGCGACATCGTTGACCGTCCCAAGCGTATTGCTCACCGCCGTGAACGCGAAGAGTTTCGCACCGTCGAGCAGCCGGTCGAGATCGCGCAGATCGAGCAATCCGTCGTCCGTCACGCGGACGAAGCGGAGCGTCGCACCCGTTTGCTGCGCAAGTATCTGCCAGGGCACGAGATTGGAGTGATGCTCCATCTCCGTGACGACGATCGCATCGCCGCGACGGATATTCGTCCGGCCCCATGAGTACGCGACGAGGTTGATGCCCTCGGTCGCGTTGCGGACGTAGATGCATTCCTCGACCTCGCGCGCGCCGATGAAGCGTGCGATCTTCCGACGCGCCTCTTCGTACGCTTCGGTCGCGAGCTCGCTGATATGGTAGACTCCGCGATGGATGTTCGCGTGATAGCGCCGATAGTAGTCGTCCATCGCGTCGATGACTTGGATGGGCTTTTGCGACGAAGCAGCGCTATCGAGGAAGACGAGCGGCTTGCCGTGCGGGCGCTCTTTGAGGATGGGGAACTCGGAGCGGATGCGCGCGACGTCGGTCTGCGTCAGCGTCGGTGTCGAGGAAGGTGCCAACGCCACGATCAGACCTCCACCGAGATCGAGCCGTCGTCCGCAACGGAAACCTTATAAGAACGCACGGGCCGAACCGCTGGTAGGCGAGTCGGCCTACCGGTCGTCACGTCGAAGCGCGCACCGTGGCGCGGACATTCGATCTCTTGACCGATGAGCTCGCCCTGGTCGAGCGGACCGCGGTCGTGGGTGCACTCGTCGTCGATCGCATAGAACTTGCCGTCGTAGTTGCACAAAGCGATGCGGCGGCCGCCGGCTTCGACGACTTTCACCGTGCCGACGGGCACGTCTTCAACGCGGGCGACCGCGACGAGTTCGGCCACGAAGGTCAATGCGCTCCAAGCCGCTCGACATGCGGTGCGACCATCTTCGCGAGACCTGCCGTCACTCGCTCGTCACCGACCTTGTGGAAGACCTCCTGGAAAAACCCTTCGACGATCAAGCGCGACGCGGTATCCGTGTCGAGCCCGCGGCTGCGCAGATAGAAGAGCTGCTCGTCATCGACCGGTCCTATCGTCGCGCCGTGCGTGCAGCGCGCGACGTCGTCGATGAGGATCTCGAGCTTCGGCTCGGTATCGGCGCGCGCGCCTTCGGCCAAGAGAAGATTGCGATTCGCCTGGTATGCCTCGCTACGCGGTGCGTCTTTGCCGATCGAGATGGTGCCGGTGTAGGTCGAATGCGAGCGGTCGTCGAGCGCGCTCTTGAAGAGCAGATCGCTGCGCGTGTCCGGCGCCCGGTGGCCCTGAAGCGTGTGGAAATCGAATTGCTGGTCGCCTTCGCCGAACACGAGCCCGAGCATGTCGCTCTCGGCGCCTTGCCCGACAAGCTCGACCTCGACGTCAGCGCGTGACACGCGGCCGCCCATGGCAAAATTCAGCATGACGAGTTTGGCGTCGCGCCCGACACGTGCACGTTGATGCGACATCGAAACGGACCGGCGATCGTCGTCCTGGACATGTGCGTACGTGAGGTGAGCCCCATCGCCCACGATCAAGTCGACGACCGAAGGCACGGGCAAACCCCCGTCCGAGTGGGTGTCAACCAGAGACAGTCTTGCGTCCTTGCCCAGTACCACGAGTAGCCGCGGGTACGGTCCGCCCATCCAGCCGAGTCGCACGGGCTCCGAGACCTCGACGCCATCGGGCACGTATACGAAACTGCCGATTTTCCACGCGGCTTCAGCAAGCGCGGAATACTTGCCGATGCTCAGACCGGCGTGTACGTGCGACCATGCTTCTCTGACGACGTTTTCGAAACGACCGAGCCCTTCGACGCGAAGCTGTCCAACGACAACGCCATGTTGAACATCGACATCGGCCAACGTTTTCCAGCCAGGACTCGCCGGCTGCGGCGGCACGAATTCAAATGCCAGGCCGGAAAGGTCGGTACGCCTCCAACCTTCGGAGCGCTCCGTCGGAGACGGCAGCGACTGGAAGCGATCGAACGCAGCGAGCCGATTTTCGAGCAGCCACGCAGGTTCTTTGTCCGCGGCCGACGCGGCCTCGATCGCCGTTCGATCGAGCGTATGCTTCGAGACAGTCTGCGCCACGCTCTAACCGACCGAGCCTTCCATTTCGAGCGCGATGAGCCGGTTGAGCTCGACCGCGTACTCCATCGGCAATTCCTTGACGAACGGCTCGAAGAAACCGTTGACGATCATCGTCGTCGCCTCGACTTCGGTGAGACCGCGGCTCATGACGTAGAAGAGCTGCTCCTCGCCGACTTTCGAGACGGTCGCCTCATGCTCGATGCGAACGTCCTTCTCGTCGATCTCCATCGTCGGATACGTGTCCGAGCGCGACTCCGCGTCCATGAGGAGTGCGTCGCAGCGCACGTTGGACTTGACGCCGTGGCAGCCTTCATAGACCTTTACGAGACCGCGGTACGTCGTGCGGCCGCCGCCCTTGCTCACCGACTTGCTCGTGATGATCGACGTCGTGTCAGGCGCTGCGTGTACCATCTTCGAGCCGGCGTCCTGATGCTGACCGTTCGCCGCGTAAGCGATCGAAAGGACTTCGCCCTTCGCGCCTTCTCCCATGAGGTAGACCGATGGGTACTTCATCGTCAGCTTCGAGCCGATGTTGCCGTCGACCCATTCGACGTGCGCGTTCTTCTGCGCGAGCGCGCGCTTCGTCACGAGGTTGAAGATGTTCTTGTACCAGTTCTGGATCGTCGTGTAGCGGATGTGCGCGCCTTCCTTGGCGATGAGCTCGACGACCGCCGAG
Organism: Candidatus Eremiobacteraceae bacterium; assembly: GCA_035710745.1. Lineage (NCBI taxonomy): Bacteria > Bacillati > Vulcanimicrobiota > Vulcanimicrobiia > Candidatus Eremiobacterales > Candidatus Eremiobacteraceae > Candidatus Eremiobacteraceae bacterium. The sequence goes on from DASTCX010000025.1 coordinate 54,882, forward strand.
TGCAGCGAGTTGCTCGAATACGTCGGCGCCGTGCACCCTTCGATGTAGTGGACGAACGAGCCGGGCTCGGCGATGATGAGCGTCCGCTCGAACTGGCCCATACTCTCGGCGTTGATGCGGAAGTACGCCTGGAGCGGCACCGACACGTGGACGCCCGGAGGCACCCAGATGAACGAGCCGCCCGACCACACCGCTGAGTTGAGCGCCGAAAACTTGTTGTCCGCAGGCGGGATGACCGTCGCGAAGTGCTCGCGGACGATGTCTTCATGCTCTCGCAAACCGGTGTCCATATCGGAGAAGAACACGCCTTGCTCTTCGAGGTCCTTGCGGATCGAGTGGTAGACGACTTCCGAGTCGTACTGCGCGGTGACGCCCCCCAAGAACTTGCGCTCGGCTTCAGGGATGCCGAGACGGTCGAACGTCCGCTTGATGTCCTCGGGAACTTCTTCCCACGTCTTGCCCTCGACGTCGGACGCGCGCATATAATAGAAGATGTCATCGAAGTGGATCTCGCCGAGCAAGTCGAGATTCGCCCACGGTGGCATTTGCTTCGCGAAGAAGATATCGAGCGACTTGTGGCGGAACTCGCGCATCCACTGCGGCTCGTTCTTCATCACCGAGATCTGCTCGACGATGTCGTGATCGATGCCCTTGCGCGCCTTGAACGCGTAGCTCGCTGTTTGGTCGTGGAACCCGTAGCGGTAGTCTTTGTCGACGAGTTCCGTCTGCTTGATGGCCATGAAAACTTTAGGCCCCCACGAGATCTTTGGTGAACGGGTCGTATCCGCCGCTTTCGAGCCGCTCTGCAAGCTCGAAGCCGCCCTCTTGGACGATCTGACCCTTGACGAGGACGTGCACGACGTCCGGCTTGACGTAGTTGAGGATGCGCTGGTAGTGGGTGATGAGCAACACCGCATGCTCGGGCGAACGATATGCCTCGATGCCCGCAGCGATGACCTTGAGCGCGTCGATGTCGAGACCGGAATCGGTCTCGTCGAGGATCGCGAGCGTCGGCTTGAGGACGAGCATCTGCATCATCTCGAGCCGCTTCTTCTCGCCTCCGGAGAAACCGTCGTTGACGTAGCGGCCGAGCACGGCCGGATCCATCTTGAGGCGCTTCGTCGCGTCGTCGAGCAGCGATTTGAATTTCGCCGGCGTCAGCGGCGCCGCGCCTTTGTGGCGCGCCATGAGCGTGTTGCGCATGAAGTTCGCGACGCTGACTCCCGGAACGGACGAGGGATACTGGAAGCACAGGAACATGCCGGCGAGCGACCGCGCGTCGGGCGACATCTCCAGGATGTCGCGACCTTCGAAGCGCGCGACGCCGCGCGTGATGCGGTACTTCGGATGCCCCATGAGCGCCAGAGAAAGCGAGCTCTTGCCGGACCCATTCGGGCCCATGAGCGCATGGACGGACCCACGCTCGATCGTCAGGTCGATGCCGCGGATGATTTCCGTCTCGCCGACGCTCACGTGAAGGTCTTTGAGCTCGAGGATCAGGTCTGCCATCGTTCCTCTCAAAAGCCGGGACACTCGGCCCGGCGGCTGGTCTCCTTATATCTTACGTTATATCTTACGTTTGTTCGGCCGAGATAGTCAAGATTACTGTTGATTATCTTTGTCACTCTGGTATACTTTAAACACAAGATATGCGCGAGGACGCCTTTTTCCAGACCACCCGCGGCCGGGTGCTAGAATCGCTCAAACGACGGGGCGGATCGACTGCCGCCGAGCTCGCTGCCGAGCACGGCTTGACCGTCAATGGCGTCCGCCAGCACCTGAGCCGTCTCGAGAGCGAGGGCCTGATCGCGGAAGGCCAGACGCGGCGCGGCCGAACGAAACCGAGCGTCGTCTATTCCGTGACGCACGCCGGTGAGCGCCTCTTCCCGCAGCGCTACGACGTTCTCCTGAACGCCGTTCTTCACGAGCTCCAGCTCGAGGACGGGAACGATCGGATCACCGCGCTCTTCAAACGTATCGGCGAACGCTCGGCACGGAAATACGCCGGACGATTCGAAGGCAAAGCGTTACCCGAGCGCGTCGATGAAGTGACGAAGATATTGCGCGAGCAAGGCGTCGTGGCGGATTGCACGCAGGAAGAAGGCGGTTACGTCATCCGCGAGCACAATTGCCCGTTCAAAGAGACTGCCGGCGCGCACCCGCAAGTGTGCACGGTCGTCCACACGCTCATGAGCGAAGTGCTGCCGGCGAAGGCGGAGCAGCGCAGCTCGATCGCCAAAGGCGACGCCGTCTGCGAGTTCCACATACCTTCAGGCAACGACGCATCCGGAGAATCATATGGACTTTCCTAAATTCCAAGAGCTCGTCACGAACCGCGCCGGCTTCGCGCAGATGCCCGATCCGACGGCCACGGGCGAGTACTTCTCCGACTCATGCGGCGACATGTACACGTTCTATCTCAAGATCGATCCGCCCGGTCATATCAAAGACATCTCGTACTTCACGACCGGTTGCGGGTTTGGCGTCGCCACGGCTGCGATCGTCACGGAGTTAGCGAAGGGCAAGACGGTCGACGAAGCCGCTTCGATCACCGAGGCCGATATAGAAGGCTATCTCGGAGGATACCCGGAGCGCAAGAAAGACTATCCGACGCGCGTTTTGGAAGCGCTGCACGTCGCGATTGATAACTATCGCAAGGCCGCTGCTCCGACGACTGCGGCAGAAAGTTTCGCCAAGCTCGACTAGAGCGCAAACCCCTTTTCCGCGATAATCTCCGTGTCATACACATGCCACGTTGTATGAAACGTCGCACGCTTCGCTCACACGTTTGTTCTTCACCGTAACAATTAAGGTTAGCGTGGTGTAATCTTTATACGAGAACCAAACGGTTCACGCCAACGTTACAACTTCAGCGAGCGCTAAGCTCGCCCACATAAAATGGCAATGGACATGCAACAACTCGAACATAGCGCAGCTGGTCGTAAACGCGGACGCCGTCGTGTCATTCCGACGGATCAGATCCTCGTCGGCGAGCGCCTCGACGCACAATCGGCAAAACGTTTCGCGCGCTCGATGTCGAGACTCGTCGAATCAGGCTCGCGCGATTGCATCATCGATCTCTCGAAGACCGAAGCGGTCGATTCGTCGGGCTTCGGCTCGCTCATCGCCGCCGTCCGCAAGATCGGCGACATCGGCGGTGTCGTCGCGATCGTCTGCAGCAACACTACCGTCCGCCGGCTATTCGAAGTCGCCGGCCTCACCCGTTTCGTCCCGGTCGTCCCCCGCATCGAAGACGCGCGCCTGCTCCTGAGCGCAAGCGCCCGAGCCGCGCTCGCCTCGTAGCGAGCGGTCCGCCATGGCCACCGGCATCAAGATATTCCCGAGCCTCGAAGAAGCGCAGGCTGCCGGATTCACGCTCTACGAAAAGCGGCCCGACGGCTTTCTCGTGCGCCGCGACGACGGCCATTCGTTCGCGCTCGCGCTCGTTATCACCGAACCGCCGGCCGACGAGAAACCGCAAGAATAGTTCGTTCGACTTCGCCACCCGTACCCGCAAATCGCACGCGCCAAGGCGCGTGCGATCGTTTTTTATTGGGCGAACGCGATGCCGCTCGGCAGCGTTCCAAGAACGAGCTTGCGATTGGGCCCGAGAATGGTCCCTCCGTTCTTTTGATTGGCTTGCATCAAATAGAGATCGCCGGTCGTCGGGTCAAACGCAGCGCCGAGGAATCTCGTCCTATCACCCGCCCTGCCTAGCTGCTGCCCCAAAGTGAACGGCGGCTCCAAGCTGACGGAATAGGCTTCTTGGTTGCAGCAGCCGCGTACGACCACGACGGCTTCGTTGGTCGCTGGATCGGTGCCGAGAAAGAAAGCTGCCGGACGACAGCAGTGGTGTAGACCCACCTCTTCCTTCGATATGATCGAATCGGTCGATGCATCGATGGCGATAATCGTTTGCTGCCGGGTCCCGGCTAGGACATATAAACCGTCCGAACTCGCCACTAAACTGATCGGGTCGCAGTTGTTTTGCTGGCGGCATTTCCCAGCCGCAATACTCTTACGTTGTATTCCCGTGACCGTATCGATGACCGCGATGCTGTTCGTGTCCGGCTCGCCGACGTAGAGCCGATGAAACGCTGCCGAATAGGCGATACCGCTCGTACTGGCACCGACGTCGATGGTCTTGACGACCGCCTTTTGTACTGTGGAGATCTCGGATACGAAATTGCTGCTAAAGCCGCCCGCGGCGTAGATGCGATCGCCCCGGCCGGCGGTCGCGCCACCACCTACGGTGTCCGGCACGGAGATTGTGCCGGCTAGTCTGTTGCCTGCAACGTTGAAGATGATGAGCGACGTCCCCGAGTGCGATTCGAGGTAGGCGAGAGGTCTATTCGGATCGATGAGTACTCCGGTAATCTGGTCGCCGACGTCGAAAATGTTCTTGATTGTAAGGCTGGCCGGGTCGACCGCGGCGATGGCGCTCAATGCGGGGAGCGTGACCACCAGCTCGGGCGATGGACTCGGGGCCGGGGCTCCTCGGACCGATCGTTCAAGAACCGTTACGGGGCGGACCGCCGTCGTCGCGGAACATCCGACGACCAAAATTGCAAGGACCGCGGCTACTGACAACAGCACCGATGATGAGAACGGACGCATGGCAGTATCTCCCGCAAGCGAGCTTTGGGCCGCGGTTCTTCGGAAAGGCGGTTTGGGCTCCTTCGGTCAGAGATGTCTTGACGCGACTAGCAAGCGCTTCTTTGGTTCGGTGTCGAGACGCGCGTCTCTAATCGTCCGGCTGGACCGGCGAGAATCTCGCCAGTCGTCGGATCGACAACGTAGTCCGGCATGTTGATCACAGATGAGGCCATGAAGCCACGCCCGCCGCTGCATAGCTGGTCCTGTCTGATCTCGAACACAGCCACTCCACCCTCGTAAGGCATCCAACGAACGCCGGGTCTTTCGTCAATGGGCAACCGAGCGACGATCGCTGACACGATGCCTCGAAGGCGAGGCGTGAGATGCTGTGTTGCAAAATCGCTTTTCGTCGGGCGCAAGAAGTGCGGCCAGATGTGCTCGACGCTTGGCTGCGGAGTCTTGTGCGAATCTCGTTCGCTCGCAGGCATGCCTTTGACCACACCGCCTGGTGCGACAGGGACGGGAGAAAATGCGCAGCTTGCCGGACGCGTCGTGGTTGCGCAACGGCTATCTTGCCGCGTCTTTTCCGTGAAGCGTCTCGAGGGAGCGCCCGAAGATTTTGACGAGTGCCGGATCGTAAGCGGTGCCGGCTTGGCGTTCGATCTCGCGCAACGCGGCTTCCGATGAAACCGCGCGCCTGTGCGGACGATCGTTCGTCAGCGCGACGTACGAATCGATGATCGCGAGCACCCGCGCCACGAGCGGGATCTTCGCGCCGATGAGCTTTTCCGGATAGCCGCTGCCGTCGAAGCGCTCGTGGTGGCAGGCGACGGCTTCTGCGACCGGCTCGCAACCCGCCATCATCCGCAGGATGTTCGCCCCGACGGCCGTGTGCGTCTTGACAAGCTCGTACTCGTCTTCCGTCAGCCGGCCGGGCTTGCCGAAGACCGAGCGCGGGATCGTGATCTCGCCGAGGTCGAGCAGAGCGGCTGATTGCAGCAGGGTGTCGCGATCGGTCTCGTCGAGTCCGGCGACGCGAGCGAACGCCGCGGCCAAGCGGTTGCAATCGACCATGTGCGTCCGCGCGTACGAACCGCTATTCGCGATCGCCGCGACGAGCCCGGCGAAAGGACCGATGTTCCCCTCGAGCATTCTGATCGCTTCCGGCGGCGGGGTCGGCGCCGCAGCCGCGCGCTTCTTCGTGTAGAGCGATGCATCGGCGGCTTGGATGAGATCTTCGCGGCGCTCCGCATCATCGGGGAAGACCGCGACGCCGATCGAGAGGTCGATCGGCACCGTCCGCCCTTCTTCGATCTCGAACGGACGGCGGTTCACCTCGGCGATGAGGCGCCCCGCGAACGTCCACGCGGCATCGTCGTCCGTGTCAGGGAGGATCGCGCAGAATTCGTCACCGCCGTAGCGGCCGACGACGTCGGTCTCGCGAGCGATGCGTCGCAGCGCGCTGGCCACCGTCGTCAGGACGCGATCGCCGGTCGGGTGGCCGTACGTGTCGTTGAAATGCTTGAAGTTATCGATGTCGATCATGAGCAGTGCGAGGCGCCCGTCGCTCCGCTGTGCGCGCTTGAGCTCGACCATCAGACGCTCTTGGATGCCGCGATGGTGGAAAAGCTCGGTGAGCGGGTCGTGATCGGCGAGGACGCGCGCGTGCTCGTAGAGACGCGCGTTCTGAACGGCGACCGCCGACTGCTCCGCGATCGCGCCGAGCAGCTGCATATGCCGTTCGGTATACATGCCCGGCTCGTACGACTGGGCAGAGATAGCGCCGATGACTTTGCCGCCGACGATCATCGGCACCGCGACGACCGACTGCACGGTCGTCGGGCCCGAGCCGATCGGCTGGTTCGTCAGCTGGTCGCGTTCGGCGGCGTTGCGGACGCGGATCGGCTTGCCCGCGGCCATGACCATGCCGACGATCGTACCGGTCGTCGAGAATTTCTCGGGCTCGAACACCTTTTCGCCTTCGACGAGGTACTCGAGGCGGACCGAGTCGCCTTCGCCGCTGTCGAGCGCGACGAAGAACAGCGGCGCGTCGATGACGCGCTTCACCTGGCTGTGGATCTTCGAGAAGACGCGGTGTAGATCGAGCTCCGATGAGACCGCGTTGGCGACTTCGACGAGCAGGTTGAGGTCCTCGGCGCGGCGCGTGCTCTCCAAGAGGTTCTTCGAATTCTCGATGGCGACCGCGAGCTGTTCCGAGATAGCGACGAAGATGTCGCAATCGGTCTCGCTGTACGCCCGGGCGCGGTTGCTCTGCACGGACAGGACGCCAAGCACGCGGTCGGCGAGCTTCATCGGCACGATGAGCGCCGACGCAGGGTTCAGCGCGTCGCCGAGCGTCACCGAACGGACGCGATCCCAATCCTCGGGCTGTCGGATGATGACGGGCCGGCCGGTGCGCATGACCTCACCGGATACGGTGTTCGTCGGCATGCGGATACGCTCGTTGTTGATTCGGCCGAATTCGGCGTTGTAGTGGATCTCGAGCGCCTCTTCATCTTCGGTGCGAAGCGCGGCGAAGAAGATCGACGCGTCCATGACGCGGCCGATGAGCGTGTGGAAGCGGCGGAACAATTCATCGAGGTCGAACTCGCGCGCGAGTACGCGTGCAGTCTCGAGGAGCAGCGACAGCGAGCGCGCTTGGACTTCGCGATACGCGTCGTCGCGCAGCAGCGTCAGATGTTGTGCGACGAGGGTCGACAGCATCGTGACGTCGTCGGCCGCGTCGCCGGAGAATGCGACGTCCGCTTGCGCGAGGATGAATCCGACGTGCCGGCCGCCACACCACAACGGCGCGACGAGCGCATGCGCGAGCCTGCCGACGGTGCTCGAACCGTTCGTGACGGATGCGCGGCGGATCGGTTCGACAGTCGGCAAGAGCGTCGGCTGCTGGCACCCGAGCGCGACGGCGAGCGTCTGCGCGTCGAGCGGTTCCGGCATCGGCTCGGCGAGATCGGCGTGATATTCGAAACGGACGGGGCTCGATTCGTTCGCGTCGAGCGTCGCGATCGTCAGACGGCGGACGTCCTGCTCGGACAGGATGCGATGCACCGCGGCGAATGCTTCGCCGCCGCGTTGACGCGCGAAGACGTCGGCCATGCGGACATGCACGGAACCGGCCCTCGGCCGCTCCCGCGCGGAGCGCACACCCGGGTTTTCCACTGTCTCTGGCTCGCCTCTCTTGTCGACCGCGGTCCCTCGCTTGGATTATCGGCACGGTCGACGCCCCGGTTGCACTTTACGTGATGTCCGTCACACTTTGACCAGCGTCACACTCTGGACCATGAGGTCGTTTGCCGTCACGGTGGGACCACCGTCGGGTCCTACGAGCAGGACGGTCGAACAAGCGTATGCAGACACGGGATAAATTCGATTCCGCACTTCGCAGCATCAAGATGCCTGCGACGGAATCGTCGCGTTCGCCGGTAGCGATCATCGACGTCGGAACGCGGCTCGACTATCGCGCGGCGGAGCGGATGAAGCGCCGTTTCAAGCAATTCGCGGCCGACGGCCGCCATCGCCACATCGTCGATCTATCGCAGACGAGTGCGCTCGACTCAGCCGGACTGGCCGGTTTGATCTCGGCGTTGCGCGCGGTCCGCGACAACGGCGGTTCGGTCGACCTCGTCGTCAAGTCCGGCAATGTCACGCGCATCCTCGAGCTCACCTCGGTCACGCGGGCGTTCAGGGTCCACCCTTCATTGCAAGAGGCGCTCGCCGCCGTCTAGTCCGCCTGCGGCGCGCGATACGTCGGGCCGCACGTCATCGGCGCATCCGGCCGGAAATCGCGCCACACCGACTCGATCTCGACCTCGAACGTGGAACGACCGTCGTGCGCGGCCCTTGGCGGCTTCGTCATGCGTCCTTTTATGGTATAGGCTGCCCCATCGAGGACGTACCAGAGCGACATGGCTTTGCGCGCGATCAGATTCGAGCATGTCGTGCTCTCTGCGGCGAGTGCGATGCGAAGGCGCTTGTCGTCGATAGGTGAGATCTCGGCGGTTGAAAGAACGGCGAAGCGGATAGAGCCGTCTTCGTCGATCGTGCCTAGGATGACGGCAGTCGCCGCCTCACCGGACCTGGGCCGATGGCCGAGCTCCAGGCCGACGGGTGCCGGAAGGCGGTCCCCGACGTGGTCCGACACGGCCGGATCAACGCCTCGCTGCGCGGGCGGGCGTGTTGCAGCTGCCGCCTGATGCCGAATATATATGTATGCAACGCTCGATCATGTTCTGCAACGAGTGCGGCACGCGGCTCGAAGAAGAGGACCGCTTGTGCTCCTGCTGCGGCACCGACGCGAGCGAGGCCAACTCGATCAAACTGCTGCGGCGGACGCCGCCGCGCAAGGGCAAACGCGACGGCTTCGAAGAGGCCAAAGACGAGGACTTCTTCGAGCTGCTCATCTAGGCGTCGCCCTTTTGCCGCGTGAAGCGTTCGAGCACGTACTGCGCGATCTGCTTCGCCGCAGCCGATGAGAAAAACCCGAACTGGCGCGGAGACGTCGTGCTCTTCGCGATCGCTTCGTCGATGACGCCCCGCGCGAATGTCTCGAGCGCGTCGTCTCGTTCGTACTGATACGGATTTACGGCCGCGGCCGGCTTCGCTGGCGTATCTTCCATTCTTGAGCCTTCCTCGGGTGTGAAGTGATTTCCGCGCCTCGTCGCGAACGACATGTGGCGTTACGCGCAATCGCGCGCACGCCGACGTCAGGGAGCACGCATGAACGCTGCTAGCAATCCCGTGCCCGCCATCGCCGCAGATCTCGGATTCACCCATCAATCGCTTCCGCAACGGGTCGTCTGCAAACGAGGCTGTCGCCTCGATATCGCGGACGAACTCGCGTTGCTCGGATGCTCGCGGGCGATGTTCGTCACCGGGCCTCGGGCCCACGGCCATCCTGGCGCGCAGGAGATCAAGGGCGCGCTGCTCCCGCTGCTTGCGGACGAGTTCCTCGAAGTCGATCCGCGAATGCCGACGTCGCTCGTCGCATCGTTCGCATCGCGGGTCGATGCGGCGGGCGCCGATGTCGTCGTCGCCTTCGGCGGTGGTGCGACGATCGATCTTGCGAAAGCGGGTGCGCGCGCGACCGGGCAACTGCGCGGAGGTGCGAACGAGGTGCCTGCGGTCGTGGCGATACCGTCGACGCTCGTCGGCGCCGAACTCACCGCCGTACCGGGCGGGAGCGCTCGGACCGTCTTGTACGACCCCGAAGTGCTGGCGCGAGCCGGCCTTTCTTCTGTTCTCGCGAGCGGTGCGGCAGCGCTGTCGCACGGCGCAGAGGCGCTGTATCGGCGCGGCGATCCGCTCGTCGAGACCTCGGCGTCGGAAGCGATCTATCGTCTGGCCGACGCGTTGCCGCGTTTCCGCGACGACCCTGAGGATCTGCTGGCGGCGCAAAGCTTGTTCCACGGGGCGTATCTCGCGGCGTTCGCAATGTCGCGGTCGCAGATGGGTTTGGCCCACGGGATCGCGCGGACGATCAGCGCGCGCACGCCGGTCTCGTATTCCGTCGCGCATGCGATCGTGTTGCCGCACGCACTGCGCTACAATCGCTCGGTGCTAGGCGATCGGATCGCGCTTGCCGGCCGCGCCCTTGGCGCCGCGTATCGAAGCGAGCCCGACGACGACGCGGCGGTCAAGACGTGCAATGCGCTCGAGCGGCTCGTGCGCGCTTTAGGATTGCCGGGGCGCCTAAGCGACGCCGGCATCGAAGAGGGCGCGCTATTGTCGCTCGCAGAGGCCGCGCTTGCGAACCCGTGCATGATGACGAACCCGAAACGGATCGACAGCGCAGGCCAGATCCTGTCGGTCCTCCGCGCCGCCTTCTAAACGGCGACAATCCGGGCGCTCGACGATCCGCGTCGCTCGACAGTCCGCGTCGCTCGAAATAGAGCGGTCGACCTTTAAGGTCGACCGCCGCGGTCTTTTCGCTGGGCTGATCCTAATGTGGCAACTTAGCCTTGTCCACGATCATAATAACGTGCTCTTGAAGGAGCGTCGGACCTCCCGCGGGTTCCACGACAACTGCGTAGTATTTTTCGTATTCATGAACGATGATGCTGCCACCACGAACATACGCGTCATCGCACGAGTGATTAAAGCCCTTGATTTGTTCGCAAGCGACAACCAAGACCGGCACAATGGCGCCCTTCACTTCGTATGTCGCGAGGGGTGAGGGCACGGGGATGGGGGTCGGATCGTTCGCCTGACTCCAACCAGCCGACGCAGAAGCACTAAGAGCGACCGCCGAAGCCGCGGCCACGATCAAAGGAATATTCACACGCGCCATTTCTGGCCCCCACTACAGGAATGGATTCGCTTTGCGCTCCGTGCCGATCGTCGTGCGAGGGCCGTGCCCGGGTATGACGATCGTTTCATCCGGCAGCGTCAAGAGTTTCGACTTGATCGAAGTGATGATCTCCTCGAACGATCCGCCCCACAAGTCCGTCCGTCCGATGCTGCCCGCGAATAGCGTGTCGCCCGACAGCACGATCGGCGTGCTCTCGGGCAGCACGAGCGAGACGCTGCCCGGCGAATGTCCAGGGGTATGGCGCACGTCGAAGGTCACGGCCCCGAGTGAGAGGCCGGCTTTCTCGTCGAGCGTTCCGTCGAGCTTCGTCATCGAGGGCGGATCGATGCCAAGCCACTGCGCTTGCATCGCGAGCTCGTCGTAAAGCGGCGCGTCGGCTTCATGGAGGAGCACTTTCGCGCCGGTCAACCGCTTGAGGTCGCCGAAGCCGCCGACATGGTCGATGTGCGCGTGTGTTGCGACGATCGCCGCCACTTTGAACCCGCGGCGGTCGAGCACAGCGGTCACGCGCTCGATCTCATCTCCCGGATCGACGACGATGGCCGTCTTCGTCACGTCATCGCCTACGATCACGCAGTTGCACATCAGCGGACCGACCGGAAACGTCTCGATGACGAGATTGGCGGGCATGGCGCGCGATGTTCTCTGGGTTCGCGAAAGGTCCCCGCACGCGTGCGCGAAAGTCGGACGCCGACATGACCCTGACGACAAACGGGGATGACGGCCGCGATGCGCAGGCTCGCGCGCTCGACGAGCAGATCCTGAGTTTCATCGCATCGGAGCGGCCATCAGACGCCGATTTCGACCGGCTCGCGCTGGCCTGCTTCGCATATCAATACGAACGCTGCGAACCATATCGGCGGCTTTGCGATCGAGCGGGGCAATCGCCGCACGACGTTTCGTCGTGGGTTGACGTACCGCCGGTCCAAAGCGCGTCATTCGCGATCGCGCGCCTCGCATGCTTCCCACGCGAACGCACGACGGTGGAATTCCATTCGAGCGGAACCACGTCGTCCGGCGAGCGCGCATCGACGATCGAGCTCGATTCGCCCGAGCTCTATGAAGCTTCGCTGCTCGCGCATTTCCGCCGCCGCATAATGCCCGACGCTCCGACGATGCGGATCCTCGCGCTCGTGCCCTCGCGAACCGATGCGCCCAACTCGTCGCTATCGTACATGGCCGCGCACCTCATCGATTCGGTCGGGGCTGACGGCAGCGGCTTCTTCATCGTCGACGGCGAGCTCGCGTACGAAGCATTGTGCGAAGCGCTCGCTCGGCCGGAGCCGGCGATCGTCTTCGGTACCGCGTTCTCCTTCGTCCACCTCTTCGACCGTTGTCGCCCCGATGGCCTGACCTTCCGTTTGCCGGCGGGCAGCCGCGTTGTCGAGACCGGAGGCTTCAAAGGGCGGTCGCGCGAGGTGCCACGCGAAGAGTTGTACGGGTCCTTCACCGAGTTTTTGGCCGTGCCGCGCGAGATGTGCGCATCTGAGTACGGCATGTGCGAACTCAGTAGCCAGTGGTACGATGCGACGATCGAGCGCCGACCTTCGCTCGGCATACCACATTCTGCCGGCATACCACATGCTGTTGACATACCACATGCTGTTGACATACCACATTCTGTTGACATACCACATCCTGTCGGCATGCCACATTCTGTTGGCAAACAACATTCTGTTGGCACAGCACATTCTGTCAAGGTCGGGCCGCACTGGGCCAAAGCGATCGTCGTAGATCCCATGACCGCACGACCGGTCGAGCCGGGAACCGAAGGGCTCATCCGCATCTTCGATCTGAGCAACCGAGGATCGGTGTGCGCGCTCGTCACGGGCGATCTCGGCGTCGAGCGCGATGGCGGCTTCGTCCTGCTCGGGCGATCCGCGGGCGCCCCACCGAAAGGATGCAGCATCGAAGCTGACGAGCTGCTGACTCGCGGCCGTGGTTGATACCTCGGTTCGCGCGCAGCTCATCGCGCGCGGCGCGGCGCAATGGCGCGATCATCGATCAGAGGTCCGCGAAAAAGCTCGGCTGGCTTTGCGCGACTCGGAGTGGTCGTCGGCCGTCGTGGAGGCAGCGCTCGGCGATGTCTTATTCGACCTCGACGACGAGCGCTCGCAAACGCTGGCAGTGGAACGGCCACGCGAAGATGAGCGACCGGTTCTCGTCATCCTGCCGGGCAACATCATCGGTCCGGCGATCGCGTCGGCCTACTGCGCTGCGGCGGCGGGCGCGAACGTCATCCTGAAGTCGCCTGGAAGTGAGAGGAAGATCGCGCCGATCATCGCCGAGCAATTCGATACGCTCGGCAAGCCGCTCGCCGGCACGATCGACGCGCGATATTGGAAGGGTGGCGATTTCGAGATCGAGCCGGCTTTGTTCCAATCGGTCAGAAAGATCATCGCGTTCGGCTCGGACGAGGCGCTCGACCAAATCGAACGACGCGCGCCGGTCCCTCTCCGCGGCTACGGTACATCATATTCCGTAGGCTTCGTCTCTGCGGACACTGATCTGGCGAGCGCCGCTTCCTGTGCGGCGCGCGACGTCGCGATGTTCGACCAGCGCGGCTGCATGTCACCGCGGACGATTTACGTCGAGGGTGATGAAGGACGCTCGTTGTTGTTCGCTCGCGCACTCGAAGCCGAGATGCGGAACGTCCGGCAGACATTGCCGCGAGGGCGGATAGCGCACGACGAAGCCGCGGCGATCGCGATGTCAATCCGCAAGTTGTCGGTGAACGCCCTCGCGCCGAAGACGCACGGGCTCGACACACTCATCGTCGGCCCGGACGAGGGCGGCGTGCCGGGCTTCGTAATCGTCGTGGAACCGGATGGTCCGCCGACCACCGAGGGCTTCTCGCGCATCGTCTCTGTCAAACCGTGCGGGAACATCGATACAATCGTAGCCATCGCGATGACGGCAACGATCAAGCTCGAGTCACTTGGAGTGTGCGGCGTCGTCACTTCCGCTCAGCGCGAACGCCTCCTCGCCGCCGGCTTCCTACGCGTGTGCCGGCTTGGCGAGATGCAGCGTCCGCCGTTCGGCTACCGGCCGACCGTTGAGGATTTCAGATGACCGGCCGCGACCTCGCGAAGATCGTCGTGACGCCTCCCGGTCCGAAGAGCCGGGCGCTCACGCGCGACCTCCAGGCGGTCGAGAGCCGGAACATCACCTTCGTGTCCGACGATTTTCCCGTCTTCTTCGAAGCCGGCGCGGGCGCGAATCTCCAAGACGCGGACGGCAACGTCTACGTCGATCTGTCGGGCGCGTTTGCCGTCGCAGCTGCCGGGCACAGCGACCCGGATATCGCCGAAGCGCTCGGAGATCAAGCGAAGCGGCTCATGCACGGCATGGGCGACGTTCACCCGAACAGCCTCAAGGTCGAACTTGCGAGACGGCTGTGCGCGCTCACGCCGGGCGACGGGCCCAAGCGGGTCATCTTCTCTTCCTCGGGCGCCGAAGCGATCGAATCGGCCATCAAGACGGCCGCGATCGCGAGCGGCAAGCCGGGCGTCCTTTGCTTTACCGGCGCCTACCATGGTCTCACGTACGGCGCGCTCGAAGTGACCGATCGGAGCATCTTCCGCGCGCCGTTCGTCCGACAGCTCGGCGGTTTCTCGACGCGCGTGCCGTACGCGTACTGCCATCGCTGCCCGATCGGCCTTCATTATCCCGGCTGTTCGATCGAGTGCTTGCGGCTGGTCGAGCACGCCCTCGATGGACCCGACGGCGCCGACGTCGGCGCGATCATCGTCGAGCCGATCCAAGCGCGCGGCGGCGACGTCGTGCCTCCGAACGAGTGGCTTCGAGGTCTGCGAGCGCTCTGCGATAGGCGCGGTCTGCTCTTCATCGCAGATGAGATCTACGCAGGCTTCGGTCGCACCGGGAAATGGTTCGCCTGCGATCACGCCGGCGTCGTCCCCGACCTCATCTGCGTCGGCAAGGGGATGTCGTCCGGATTCCCGATCTCCGCGTGCGTCGGCAGCGCGGATCTCATGGATCGTTGGCCCCCATCGTCGGGCGAGGCCATCCATACGTCGACGTTCCTCGGCAATCCGATGGGCTGCGCCGCAGCCCTCGCTTCGATCAGGCAGCTGCACGACAAGCGGCTCGTCGAGCGTGCTGCGACACTCGGAGCGGGGTTGGCACAGCGGCTCGAAGCTCTTCGCGCAAGATCGGAGGGCCGTATCGCTGATGTCCGCGGTCGCGGTCTCATGTGGGGCCTCGAGTGCGTCGACGAAAGAGGCGAGCCCGACGGAGCGCTTGCCGGCGCGATCGTCGTCGGCGTCTTGCGACGCGGCGTCGTGATGCTGGCGTCTGGTCCCGCGGGCAGCGTGCTCCAGCTTGCTCCGCCGCTCGTCATCACGGACGAGCAGTTGCGGTTCGGTGTCGACGAAATCGAGTCGGCGCTGGTTCAAACCCGCTAATCGATCTTATCCACAATTTAATTTCAAAACGAACAGAGATTCGTCTTGCGCCTTGGGAGCGCAGCAAGTATACTGCGCATACACCGACCGCGGTGCCGAGAAATAAAGCAACAACGGATGCTACGTTTGCAAGCGTAGAGAGCAGAGTTTCTCGGGGATGGTACCCCGCCGTTGGGGATCCGGCTTCCAGCCGGATGATGGACCCGGGGATCGCGTCCCGGTAAAGTCTACGCAGACGGATCAGAGTTCCGGAAACTCTAAGATCCCGAGCGCGACGATAGCGCCATCGACCAAACAGGAAAGGACCGGGCAGCAATGCCCGGTCCTTTAAGTTTTGTTGTGCGTGAGCGCACATGCGCGCTCGATTGCGCGTGCGACGAGGTAGGGCATGGCTTGCGCCTCCGGAAAAGTTAACCGTAATGCCCGTCGACGCGTCCCTAGACTCCACCACACTTGATCCCGCCCCACCACTTCGCTCCAGATTCGGCGCCCTCGCGTACCGCGAATTCCGGCTGCTCTGGTCGGGTCTTGTCATCTCGAACACCGGCTCGTGGATGCAGTACTTGGCGCAAGGCTGGCTCGTCGTCGAGTTGGCGGCGAGCGCCAGCCAAGGCGCTTTGTATCTCGGTCTCGTCGGCCTCGTCAGGGCCGTCCCGGTGCTCCTCCTGTCAGGCGTTGCGGGCACGCTTGCGGACCGCATGGACCGTCGGCGGATCCTCGTGGTCGCTCAATGCGTCATGGGAGGCAGCGCGCTCGTCCTCGGCCTGCTCACGCAGTTCGGCGTCGTGCGGATATGGGAGGTTATGATCGTTGCGGCCTTCTCGTCCGCCGGCGCCGCGTTCGACGCGCCGACGCGTCAGTCGCTCGTGCCGCTCATCGTCCATAAGCGCGACCTCATGAACGCGATCGGCCTCAACTCAGCGGCGTTCAACGGACCGGCGATCATCGGCCCGGCGCTCGCAGGCGTTCTCGTCGCATCGATCGGCGTCGTACCGTGCTTCTATATCAATGCGGCGTCGTACGTCGCGGTGCTCATCGCCGTCGGTATGATGTCGCCGAAACCACCCGTCGAAGGCGTCCATCGGCCGGGGATCTGGCACGAGATGCTCGCCGGCGTCAGGTACATGCGCAGCAGCACGCCGCTCATGGGCATCATGGTCCTCTCGACGATCGTCGCGATCGTCGCGCGCCCGTATATCCAGTTGCTGCCGGCGTTCGCAAAGGGCGTCATCGGCGGGGGGCCGGGCACGCTCGGAATCCTCGGAAGCGCGGCCGGAGCCGGAGCGCTGGTGGGATCGATCACCACGGCATTCATCGGATTGAAGCGCCATCGCGGTCGAGTTCTCATAGGCGCAGCGCTTTGCGCCGGTCTCGCTCTCGCGCTATTCGCGAGCACGCGCAGCGAGCTGACCGCGTCGATCGCGCTCATCTTGCTCGGCTCGACGATCATGCTCTTCATGGGGATGGCGAACACGCTGTTGCAGACGTACACGCGCATCGACATGCGCGGGCGCGTCATGGCGCTTTACACGATGACGTTCCTCGGTCTCATGCCGCTCGGTACGTGGGTGCTCGGTTCGGTCGCGAGCGTTTCGTCATTGCCGGTCGCTTTCACGTTCGCAGGTTTGGGGATCGTCGTCGTCGCGCTCGTGTGGGGTTATCGAGCGGTCGAACTGCGCGCCCTCGACTAGCCGAGCTTCGCTCGGCCTACTACATCATCGAGGGAAAGTCCGCGGCGGTCGACCATAAAGGTCGACCGCTCCCCATTCCCATTTTAAAAGACCGCGGCGGTCGACCATAAAGGTCGACCGCTCCCCATTCCTATTTAAAAGACCGCGGCGATCGAGATAAATCTCGACCGCTCCCTATTTCTATTGAATAGCGATCGAGCTGATCTAGCCGTTCGTGTCTTCGATGCCGATTATCTGGAAGCCGCTGCCGAGCGTGTCGACGACGTAGATGCTGACGTTCTGCTTGCCGAGCGGATCGGGCAGAACGTCGCCGGTATTGAGACCATTGAGCGCCGAGGCCGGAATCGATGCGGTCGCTGTGCCGAGCGTGTAGCCGCCCGACGGGATAAGACTGGTCGGACCACGCGAAACACCCGCTGCGGCCGGATTGCCGATCGGCTGATTCGTCGGACACGCCTTGCAATTGACCGTGAATTGCACGGAACCGGCATTGAGCGAAGCGTTATGGAATACGCCCATGACATCGCCGAATCCGGATTGGAACAAGCCGTCCTTGTAGAGGTAGCCCTGGAAGAACGGCGGCGCGGGCGGCGGCAATATCGTCTGGCCTGCGAGGACGAACGAGTATTTGTTGTTCGCCGACGTCGCGATGGGCAGACCGTAGACTTCGCTGCCCTCGGGACCGCCGGGTGTCGTCGGGGACGCGAAGATCTGGATCAACACCTGGCCGGACACGACCGAGACGTACGGCAAGATCGCCGCGGAACCGGGAAGTCCGCCTTGCGAGTACGGAACGAAAGGCGCGACCAGCTTGCCGTCGAGGAAGACGTCGACGCACGTCGTCGCGACGCCGAAAACCGTGCATGGCGAGCCGGCGTCGGGCGATCCGTTGACCACCCGCACGAGCGCGTTGTTCGTGGAGAAGCCTTGGCCGTTCGGACCGTTCGGCGGCATCGGCAGATCGCTGCCGGTGCAAGACGATAGGACGAATGCGGTGAGCGCGGCGACGGCGGCGGCTGCGAAGCGTCGATGCTTCAAGCTCATCGAAAACCTTTCGTAGACGTTCGGACGCGACAGGCCGTCTCCACGTGGCGGCCGCACCTGGGGTTCGCCCGGAAGACGACCTTTCCCGTCCGCCGGGCCAGCCCTTAAGCCGGTTGGAACGACTCCAACTGCGCCTTCACCGACCCTAGGAACCGGGACGCGGCCGCCCCGTCAAGGACGCGGTGATCGATGCACATGCACAGATTCATGATCGAGCGGATCGCGATGGCGTCGTTGACGACCCACGGTCGCTTGACGACCGCTTCCATCGTGATGATCGCGGCCTGCGGCGGGTTGATGATCGGCACCGATGCGATGTTGCCGAGCGCACCGGTGTTGTCGACCGTGATCGTTCCGTCGGTGAGATCTGCCATCGTCAGTCGCCGCTTGCGTGCTTTGTCGACGATCTCGTTGATCGCTTGCGCGAGGCCGGCGAGACTGTAGCGGTCAGCGTCGCGCACGACCGGCACGACCAAGCCGTCTTCGACGTCGATCGCGATGCCGACGTTGATGTGCTTGCGCATGATGATGTGGTCGCCCGCCCACGTGCTGTTGACGGCAGGCACATCGCGCAGCGCGCGGCAAACGGCCGAGACGACGATCGGCAAGTATGTCAGGTTGACGCCCTCACGCGCCTTGAACGCCGCCTTCTCCTTGTCGCGCCAGCGCGAGAGTTCGGTGACGTCGGCTTCCATCATGCACCACGCGTGCGGGATCGTCGAGGTCGAGAGGACCATACGCTCGGCGATCGTCTTGCGCATCTGCGAGAGACGGACGACAACGTCTTCATCACCGGCAGGCGCGATAGGCACCTGCGCCGGTACCGCCGTGGGAATGCGCGGCGCTGCAACTGTTGCGCTTGCGACTTGCGCCGCGGGCGAGTAGCGATCTGCGGCCGCGGCGCCGGAGCCGACATGCGCGGTCACGTCGTGCGCGGTAACGCGGCCGCCGCGACCCGTGCCGGAGACCGAACCGAGATCGATGCGATGCTCGCGCGCGAGCTTACGTACTGCAGGCGAGTACCGCACGCCGTTGCCGCCGGTCGAAACGGGGCTCGGCGATGTCGCGCCGACGTTCGCGTGGCTTGCACCGCTCGGACTCGCGGATGTCGCGGTCGAAGGCGCCGCTGCGCTCGAACCGCTCGACGACGGCGCTCCACCGATCGCCGCCTCGCCGATCTCGCATATCGCCACGCCCACCGGCACCGTCGTGCCTTCCTGCGCGAGTATCGACGTCAGCGTGCCGGCGAACGGTGACGGGATCTCGGACGCGACCTTATCGGTCTCGACTTCGAGCAGCGGTTCGTACTTCTCGACCCGGTCGCCGACTTTCTTGAGCCAGCGTCCCACCGTTCCTTCGGTGACGGTCTCGCCCAGCTGCGGCATGATGACTTGTGCCAACTCCGACCCTCGCCGAGCTTCGCTCGGCCGGTCGAGCTAAAGCTCGACCGCTACATTCACGTACGTCTAGAATTGCGCGAGTTCGCGCATCGCGTCGGCGATCCGCTCTGGCGACGGCATGAACGCTTCTTCGTACTCTTTCGCGTAGCCCATCGCCGGAACGTCGGGCCCGCACAAGCGCTTGATGGGCGCGTCGAGCTCGAAGAGCGCCTCCTCGGCGATCGCTGCCGAGATCTCCGCGCCGACGCCGCCGAACTTGTTGTCTTCGTGCACGACGAGGACACGTCGCGTCTTCGTCGCCGAGTTGATGATCGTCTCGCGGTCCATCGGACGGATCGAGCGAAGATCGACGACCTCGGCATCGATGCCTTCTGCAGCGATCTTCTCCGCCGCTTCGACCGCGAAATGCCGCATGAGACCGTACGTGATGACGCTCAGATCCTTGCCGGCCCGCGCGATATCCGCCTTTCCGATCGGCACGGTATGCCGGCCTTCGGGCACCTCGCCTTTGATGAGCCGATACGTGCGCTTGTGCTCGAGGAACAGCACCGGGTCTTCGTCGGCGATCGCGCTCGTCAACAAGCCCTTCGCATCCGCTGGCGTCGACGGCGCCAAAACCTTGAGTCCAGGCACGTGGTAGAAGAGCGCTTCGATGCTCACCGAGTGCGACAGCGCGCCGCGCACGCCGCCGCCGTACGGCGTGCGGATGACGAGCGGGCACGAGTTGCCGCCGGCGCTGCGATAGCGCGTCTTCGCCGCTTCGCCGACGATCTGATTGAACGCCGGATAGATGAAGTCGGCGAATTGGATCTCGGCGATCGGCCGCAAGCCTGCCATCGCCGCGCCGATCGCGACGCCGACGATCGAGGCTTCGGCGAGCGGGGTGTCGATGATGCGCTCGCGCCCGAACTCTTCTTGGAATCCGGCGGTGATGAGGAAGACGTTGCCGCGCGCGCCGACGTCTTCACCCATGATGAAGACGCGCTCGTCCGACGCCATCGCGTCGTGGAGCGTTTCGCGTACCGCTTCGAGGAGATTCTTCGTCGCCATGATCGTCCTTAAGAAAGGGGGCCGGAGTGGTAGACGTGCGTGTAGAGGTCGGCTTCGGTCGGTGGCGCCTGCGCTTCGGCCCAATCCGTCGCGTCGTTGACCTCGCGCAGCGCTTTCGCTTTGAGCTCGGCGATCGTGTCATCGTCGATCATGCCGCGTTCTTTCAGCCAGTTCTCGAAGCGCGGGATCGGGTCGCGCGTCTTCACCGCCTCGATCTCGTCTGGGGTCCGGTACGTGAGCTGGTTGTCGTCGCTCGTGTGCGACATCGCGCGATAGCACTTCGCTTCGACGAGCGTCGGCCCGCCGCCCGAACGAGCTCGCTCGACCGCGTCGCGGACCGTCTCGTACGACTGCACAGGATCGGTGCCGTCGCAGATGACGCCGGGGAATCCGTAACCGGCCGCGCGATCGGCGACGTTCTTGACGCCCATCTGCAACGACTGGTGGACGGAGATCGCGTACTCGTTGTTCTCGCAAAGGAACACGATCGGCACTTTGTGGATCCCGGCGAAGTTGAGCGCCTCGTGCCACTCGCCCTCGCTCGTCGAGCCTTCGCCGAACGAGGTGAGCACGACGGCGCTCTGTTTGCGCATCTTCGCCGCGAGCGCGATGCCGACGGCATGCGTGACGTGGGCGGCGATGATGCTCGAGATGCTCGCGATCTGACGATCCGGCACGCTATAGTGGTTCGGGAACTGACGCCCGCTCGAGAAGATGTCGCCCTTGCGCGCGAACAGACACATGAGCTGCTCGCGCGGGGTCACGCCGAAAGAGAGGGCCATGCACGTGTCGCGATAGTAGGGTACGAGCCAATCGACGCCCCGCCGAAGCGCGAACGCGGCGCCGACCTGGATCGCTTCGTGTCCCTGGCAGGTCGCTGCGAACGGGATCTTGCCTTGACGGTTGAGGGCGAACCCGCGGTCGTCGCACGTGCGGGTGAGCACCATGTAATAGTACATCTCGAGCAACCGCTCCGGAGTGAGACCCTCCGGCAGCGATGCCCGTACTTTCGGCTCGCTTTTCATGCGCTGCCCGTTCGAACGGCCTCCTCTGATTTCATCCTTTTGCGCGCGACGCCCGACTCGATCGCTGCATTCGCGACGGCGCGACTCACCGCTTCCACGACCCGCTTGTCGAAGACGCTCGGGATCACATAATCCGCCAACACCTCGTCGTCGCCGATGACGCCGGCGATCGCGTGTGCGGCGGCGAGCAGCATCGACTCGTTGATGCAGCTCGCGCGCACGTCGAGCGCGCCGCGGAAAATGCCCGGGAAGGCGAGCACGTTGTTCACCTGATTCGGATAGTCCGAACGTCCGGTCGCGATCACCGCGACATACGGCTCCGCCAGATCCGGCGATATCTCCGGAACCGGATTGGCCATCGCGAAGACGATCGAGTCTTTCGCCATCGACTTCACAGCGTCGAGCGACAGGGCATTCGGCCCGCTCAGCCCGATGAAGACGTCGGCGCCTTTAATGACGTCCTCGAGGCTGCCCGAGCGAAAATCTTTGTTGCCGTTGTCGGCGATCCACTGCTTCATCGGGTTGTCGTACGTCGTGCCGCGGACATATGCGCCTTCTAGGCCGACGCCGATGACGTCGCCCGCGCCCGCCGAGAGCAAGAGTTTCGCGCACGAACCGCCGGCCGCGCCGATGCCGAGGATGACGACGCGGACGTCCTCGAGCTTCTTGCCGACGACCTTGAGCGCGTTGATAAGCGCCGCAAGTATGACGACCGCCGTGCCGTGCTGATCGTCGTGCATCACCGGGATGTCGAGTCGCTCGATGAGTCGGCGTTCGACTTCGAAACAGCGCGGCGATGAGATGTCTTCGAGATTGATCCCGCCGAAGCCGGGCGCGATGCGCACGACCGTTTCGACGATCGCGTCGACGTCTTTCGTATCGAGGCAGATCGGAAACGCGTCGACGCGCCCGAACTCCTTGAAGAGCATCGCCTTGCCTTCCATCACCGGCAACGCGGCGAAAGGACCGATGTCGCCGAGCCCGAGGACGGCGGTGCCGTCGGTGACGACGGCGACCATGTTCGCTTTCGCGGTAAGCGTGTATGCTTTCGACGGGTCGTCGGCGATCGCGAGGCACACGCGTGCGACGCCCGGCGTATAGACGCGCGACAGCGCATCGCGATTGTTGAGCGGTATGCGGCCGAGCACTTCGATCTTGCCGCCGAGATGCGCGAGGAACGTCCGGTCGCTGACGTCGACGACGTGCGTGCCTTCGATCGCCGAGATCGCGTCGACGACGTGCTTCAGGTGCTCTTCATCTCCGACTTCGATCGTGATGTCGCGGACGGCGGAGCGCCGCGTCGCCTGGCTGACGTCGACCGCGCCGATCCGGCCGCCTACGCGTGCGATCGCTTCAGCGATCTTCGCGAACGTGCCGATCTGCCGCGATTGTTCGACGCGGACCACGGCGGTAAACCCGATCTTCATGTCGTGATTGGTCACGCTTTGCCGGCCTCCGGCCGCCACGCTTCGACCCGCGGGGGGCCGCACCCACCGACCCGTCGAAGGTTTTTGCTGCGCTCGCCGCATCGCGGGCGTCGTCCCCTGCGCGGGGCCGGCCGGAGATCACTCACTCGTGCGTCGATTCATCGCCGTCGCTCTCGCCGTAGCGATTCTCACCGGTCCGATCAGCGGGTGTTCGCAACCCATCGATCCCGGCAGCTCGGTTCCGGCGCAGTCGCAGCCGTTCGTCGCGCTGCTCGCGCTCATCGGGCTCGGGATCGGGCTCACCGCGTTGCATCACCACAACGAGTCGCACTCCGGCTCCGGCGGTACGGGCGGCAATGCGGTCGGTGCGCAGTTCAGCGTCGCGCCTTTCATCAGCGGCTATAAACCGGTCGACCTCGTCGTCGACCCGGTCAACGTCGCGCTCGGAGCGCTCGAATCGCCGCTCGCGGGCGGCGGAACGGGCAAGTTCACGGAGATCCAAGATCTCAGCAATACTGCCCAGCCGTTCGGAACGTATACCTTGCCTGCGAACTACTCTCCGAGCGCAGTCGCGATGGACGCGAACGGGCTCACATGGTTCGTCGACGCGACCGGCAAGGTGCAAGGCTGCGCCTCGATGACGTCAGCCACGACGACGTGCACGTCCGCCGGCACCTTCAACGACGGACTCGGCGCGGGGTCGCGCTCGATCGCGGTCGACGTCGGCTTCATCGTCGTGATCGTGGACGGCGGGAACGGCAAGGTGAAGTGGTGGGCGACCGAAGGGTCGAGCGGAAGCGGCACCGGCACGTACTCATCGACGTCGACATCGCCGATCTACGCCGCCGACGCGATCGAACTGACGACGACGCCGCCGAGCGGCTTCACGGTCTACCATCAAGATGGCTCGTCCGACTTCATCACGTTCACACTGACCGGCTCGACGTTGTCGTTGACGCCTCAGGCGAACTTCCTCTATACGCCCGCTTCGCTCGTCGGATTGAGCAACATCGGAGGCGAGGTCTCGGGCAAGGATGCGGTCTTCGGTTTCACCGGCGAACCGGCGGGATCGTATTCGATGACGAAGTACGAAACGGCGACCGCTGCCGGCATCGGACAAGCGACTGCGACGTCCGAGCTCATCGACTTCAACGGCCAGGTCGGTAATCCGAGCGGGGCACCGTTCACCGCACCGCTCGACTCCTCGCACCTGGACACTGGAGAGAACTCGATCTGGGCGATCGACGCCGGTGGCCGCATCGTCAACTTCGCCCCATTCTGATCGCGACCGTCGTTTGTAGCGGTCGTTCTTGAGTGAGGAAAGGGAGCGGTCGAGCTTTAGCTCGACCGCCGCGGTTGTTCTTGAGTGGGGAAAGGGAGCGGTCGACCTTTACGGTCGACCGCCGCGGCCTTGCTTCAAGGTCGTCTCCGGTCGAGCTAAAGCTCGACCGCCACAAGTCATTCGTCTGTAAGGTCGTCTGCGGTCGACCGTGAAGGTCGACCGCTCCATTCAATTTCTTACGCGGCTTTGGCGGGCGAGCCGAAGCCTTGGCGTTGCTGGGCGCCCCATTGTTTCTGACCGCGGATCCAGTCGATCGTGCCACGCAGGCGCCACCAGAGCGTCAGTTGCCGGTAGCCGAAGTTCTCGATGATGGCGTACAAGTTGAGCGTCAGCAGCTCTTTCCAGCGCGGATAGCGGTGGAATGAAGCTTCTTCCAACAGCACGGAGCTCACCGATAGGATGATGCCGAACACCACCGCGCACATCGTATAAAGGAAGGCGTTGAGCGGCGCGAGCAGACCGAGCAGCGCGGCGAGCGGCAATAAGATGTAGCCTGAGAGCTCGACGATCGGGCCGATCGCCTCGATGAACAAGAAATACGGCATGCCGAACCAGCCGACGCGCCCATAGGTGCGGTTGAAGAACAGGTCCTTGTGCTTGAGAAGCACCTCGAACATCCCGCGGTGCCAGCGATTGCGCTGGCGGCCGAGGGTCTCCCACGTCGCCGGCACCTCCGTCCAGCAGACGGTCTGCGGTACGAAGAGCACTTCATACTCGCGCTTCTGCTCTTTCAAGTGACGGACGATCTTGACGACGAGTTCCTTGTCCTCGCCGACCGTGTCGGTCGAGTACCCGCCGACGATCTTCGCCGTCGCCTTGTGGAAGAGCCCGAACGCGCCCGACACGATGAGCATGACGTTCAAAGCCGACTGCGCCGTCCGTCCGCACAAGAACGCTCGCATGTACTCGACGATCTGGAAGATCTCGATCGGCCTGCGCGGCAAGCCGACCGCTTCGACGCGGCCTTTGATCACGCGGCAGCCGTTCGCGGCACGGATGATGCCGCCGGTGATCGGGACGAACTTCGTGCGGTCGAGCATCGGCTTGACGACGTGGAGCAGGGCGTCCTCTTCGAGCAGCGCGTCGGCGTCGACCGTGCAGAAGAGCGGATAGCGCGACGCGTTGATGCCCGCGTTGAGCGCGTCGGCCTTCCCGCCGTTCTCTTTGTCGACGACGATGAGCTTCGGATAGCGCGGCGACGCGTACAGCCCGCGCACGGGCTTGCTCTTCACCGAGTTCTCGAACGTGAACTCGAGACGCTCCATACCAAAAGCTTCGATGAGATATTGGAGCGTCTGGTCTTTCGAGCCGTCGTTGATGACGACGACTTCGTGTTTGCTGTATTTGAGACGGAGCAGCGAGCGCACCGACTCGACGATCGTCGCGCCTTCGTTGTACGCCGGACAGAGGATCGAGATCGGCGGCACGAGGCGCGATCGGAAGATCTGCTCGAGCCGCTCCTTGTCGCGCGAGCGCAAGTACGACCGCACTTCCGCCAGCGCCATGAGCGTGAAGACGAGGTATACCGAGTCGACGAAGATGACGTAGAAGAACACGACGTCGTTGAACGCGAGGATCATCTTGCGCAGCAAGAGGTGGATCGGCGCTTCGTCGGCGACGAGCAGCGGGATCAAAGCGAAAACGGCAGCCATCATCGTGCGATCGCCGTCTTACGAGATTTCGCAGCCGACGCGATGAGATGGAGCTGCAGCGCGGACACCGATGCGCGGCGCGCCGGCGAATCGGGCGCTTCGATCATCGCTCGCGCGAGCAGTCGACGCCCGTCTTCGCCCACCTTGACGAGCGCCTCGGCGGCATGCTGTCGCACCCACCATACGCCATCGTGGAGCCCTTGCTCGAGCGTGCCGAGGTAGCGCGCGCGTTGCGAGCGTTCGTGCGGCGCACCGAGCGCCTCGAGCGCCTTCATGACGCGCACGCGGACGAACCAGGCGGGATCGGCGGCCGCTTTCATCACCGCTTCGGTCGCTTCGAGCGCGCCCGCTCGTCCGAGCGCCTCTGCCGCACGCGCACGGACCTCCGGCGATACGTGCGTCAAGGCGCGGATCGCCGGATCGAAATCCGACATCCAGCCGATGTCGGCGAGGATGTCGAGCGCGAGCGCGGACATGCGTGCGTCGTCGTCGTCGATGGCAGCGGTGAGCGCGGGAACCGCCATCATGCCCATGCGGGCGAGGACTTCCGCGACGCGGACCTGTTGGAAGCGCGTCGGATCGCGCAGCGCCTTGAGCAGATGCGCGACGGCAGGTTCGGCACCGACGACGCCGAGCGCTTCGGCCGCCGTGATGCGCACCATCGCGTCCGGATCGTCGTTGAAGATCTCGATGAGCGCCGGGATCGCGATGCGCGAGTGCATGCCGCCGAGCATCATACATGCCTTGAGACGCGTCTCGCCGAGCGGCGAGCGCAGCTGGCGCATCGACGCCGCGACGTAACCGGCGGACTCGAGGATCGTCACGAGCCGGCCGCGCAGGTCGCCGCTGATGAAGCTGAGATGGTCGACGAGGAACTCTCGCACCGCATCGCCGACAGGACCGCCCGGCTTCGGGATGGTGTAGAGCTGCTCGCCGTCGATGAGCACCGCGCGATCTTGTATCGAAAATGCGCGTTCGGTATCGAGTATCTTGCTGAGGACGCTGGTCATCGACTCGCGCACGTGCACGTGCACCGCCGCTCGCCACTCGCGATACATGCGCATCGTCATGATGAACAAGACGAGCGACGCGAGCGCGATGCCAAGTGACGACAGCACGAGTTCGAGCGTGACGAGTTCGAGCGACATCTACATATAGGGATATCGGCGGGGGAGGCCTATTGACGCTTGGCGAGGACCGCCCGAACCCGCACTTGGAGCTCGCGTGGCGAGAACGGCTTCACCATGTAGTCGACGGCGCCGGAATCGAAGCCCTCGAGAACATCATGTTCCTGACCGCGGGATGTGAGGAACATCACAGGTACCTCGGCCGTCGCCGGATCGCTCTTGAGCGCGCGCGCCACTTCCCAGCCATCCATCCGCGGCATCAGCACGTCGAGGATGACGAGATCAGGCTTCGACTCCCGGACGCACTCGAGCGCTTCTTCTCCGTCCGATGCGACCGTGACGTCGCAGCCCGCGTTGGTCACCGTCATCTCGACGAGACGGCGGATGTCGGGATCGTCATCGGCGATGACGACGCGCGGCCTGCTCTCTTGTTCGTCCATCTATTGCCGCGCGTTCGGTGCGAGGATGCCGCGCACCCGGTCAGCGAGCACGACGGGATCGAACGGTTTGTCCAAATAGCCGGCGGCACCGGCGGCGAGACCCTCGGCGCGATCGCTGTCCGTGCACTTCGCCGACAAGAAGACGATCGGTATCTCGGAAGTCGCGGGCGATGCCTTCAGCCGCTTGCACACGTCGAGTCCGTCAGCGCCGGCGAGCATCCGATCGAGTACGATGACATCCGGACGGCGCTGCGCGATCGCCGCGTCGACGCCGTCGGCACCGTCGCACGTCACGACTTCCCAATGGCCGATGAGCTTCAGCGCGAGACCGATGATGCGTGCGATATCGGCCTCGTCTTCGACGACGAGAACCGTGCGCACGTCCAACGCGTCCACGCGGTCAGCGTCTCTTGGGCGCGGCTTTGCGGCCGTTTTTCGATGCCGCCGTGCGGCCGCTCGCTTCGAGCCTGTCGATACGCTCGCCGAGCGCGCGGTTCTGCGCGCGCAACTCGACGAGTTCGTCGCGCAGCTTCACGAGCTCCGCGGGCCGCTCGGCGTGCTCGCGAATGGCTCTGATCGCTTCGGCGCAGCGGCGCTTGAGCCGTCCGTCGACGTCTTGCGCCGCGATCGCCTCGAGCGCGGGCAACGCCGCGATGTCGTGGAGCGCCTGGAGCGCCATGACCGACGAGATGCGGACGTCGAACGAGCGGTCGTCGAGCAGCGCGATGATCGCTTCGCGCACGTCCTTGCGCCCCTCGCCGAGTTTCGCCAGCGCTCCGATCGCCGCGCGGCGGGCGCGCCTGTGACGACCGTATTTCGTCCAATCGAGACAGATCGGCACGGCGCGTTCGTCGCCCAGCTCGGCGAACCCGGCGAGCGCGCCGCAGCGCACGACCTCGTTCCAGGACTCCTTCGCCATCGATTTCTTGAGCATATCGAACGCGCTCGCCGCGCGCGTCCTGCCGATCGACGTCGCGGCCTCGGCCTCGACGAAATAAGACGCGTCTTTGCGGGCGAGCGGTGTCAGCGATTTCACCGCATCTTCCGAACGGAAATCGCCGAGCGCGTGTGCGACCGCCGCTCGCGCCTTCGGGTGCTTCACTTTCGTGGCCGCTGCGAGCGCCGCGAACGCTCGATCGCCACGGATAAGGCCGAGCGCACGAGCCGCTTCCGCTTGAACGCCCCAGAATTTGTCTGAACGCAACGCGCCGGCAAGCGCTTCAACGCTCGCAGCCGACGTATCGGTGGACAAAGCCCGCGCAGCCTGGACGCGGGCGGCGACGAACGGATGCGTCGTCAGTTGACGCGCGAGCATCTCGAACGGCACATGCTGTTTCAGCGCTTTCAAGATATCGCCGCGCGGGTCGAAGACGCACGTCACGGGCTTCGCACGCAAGTTGAAGTGGAACGTCTGCTCGGTCGAATCGCAGTCGACCGTGAAGGACTCCGACGCGCCGCTCGAGTGGCCGAACTCGATCGTGATCGGCGTGTCGAATAGCGGGGTCTGCTCGTCGACCGTCTGCGTCTGCTTCACGGTGAGGACCGCCTGCCCGCGCGCGTCATCCCATTCGTACGCGACGTCGAACTCGGGGTGACCGGCGCGAAAGACCCACTGGTCGAAGAACGGGGCGAAATTGAGACCGGTGACCTCTTCAATCGCGCGCGCGAGATCGACGGTCTCGACGTTGCGCGTCGCGTTGTCTGCGACGTAGCGCCCCATCGCCTTCCAGAACAGGTCGTCGCCGAGACGGCTGCGGACCATGTGCAGCACGCACGCGCCCTTTTCGTAGAGATGACGATCGAACAGCTCGACGGGCTCCATGTAGACGTTCGTCACGATCGCGCGGCGGTATTGCTCGGCGTCCTCGCGCTTGTACGTGTCCTGGAGCGCGACGCGGTAGTACTGGAATTCGTCTTCGCCGCGATCGAATTCGCGGTAGAGCGCCTCGAAGTATGTCGCAAAGCCTTCGTTGAGCCACGCATGGGACCAGTCGCGGCACGTGAGCAGGTCGCCGAACCATTGATGCGCGAGCTCGTGCGCGACGAGCGGATCGCTCGAGAAGTCGAGATGCGCGCGCGCGTCGTGGAGCGTGTCGTCGGTCTGCGTCGTCGCCGTCGTGTTCTCCATCCCGCCGAAGATGAAGTCGGTGACAGCGACTTGCGCGTACTTCGCGTAGGGGTACGGATAGCCGAGGATATCGCCGAAGAACTTCACCATCTTCGGCGTCGCGCCGAACGAGCGGGCGCCGTCCGCCTCGCGACCGGGCCGGACGTAGTACGAGACCGGAATATCGCCCACCATGTCCGTGTGCTCGGAGAACTTGCCGGCGACGCAGGTCACGAGATACGTCACGTGGGGGACGTCCATCTGCCAGTGGTACGTCGTCGTCTTGCGCTTCGTATCGCGCGTCGTCTTGAGGAGCGCACCGTTGCTCAGGACGAAGAAGCCCTTCGGCACCGTCGCCGTGACTTCGGTCGTCGCCTTCGCGTTCGGATAGTCGATGCACGGGAACCAGTAATGCGCGTCCTCGTCTTGGCCTTGCGTCCACACCTCGACCGGTTTTTTCGGATAGCCTTCGTCCGGCCCGATGAAATAGATGCCTTGACGCGGCTGCCGAGCTTCGTAGTCGATGATGATCGTCGCCGACTTGCCGGCGCGTAACGGCGTGTCGAGCGCAACACGCAGCTTCGTGCCGGTCATGTCGAAGTCGAGCTGCTTGCGCGCCGGCGTCGATGCCTTGAGGATCGTCAGCTGCGCTGCGTCGAGATCGACGTGCGAGATGGTCGCGCCGACGGCGGTGAACGTCGTCGCGCAGCGGCCGTATAGGATCTTGCGCTCGAAGTCGAACGACAGCGTCAACGCGATGTGGTCGACCTTCGCGGGCCGATCGGGTCCGTAGCGCGCTTTCGCGGCGGGCAGAGCGAACGGTCTGCGGCGCAGCGCCACATCGAGCGCCCGCCGGCAATAGGCTTCGTTCATCCTCGTCCTTCTGCGAGCGTCCCCAGCGGAGCCCTCACTTGGCGGCGGCGAGTTCCTTGCGAGCGGCCGCGACGGTCTGCACGACCTTCGGCGGCGCGAACTCGAAATGGTCGTGGTAGGCCGTGTAATACCCGAGACCTTGCGTCGCCGTGCGCAGCTCTGTGAGATAGCGCTGCATCTCCGCTTGCGGAACGAGCGCTTTCACGAAATCCCAACCCGGGCGATCGTCGGTCGCGCCGTAGCTGAGGATCTGACCGCGCCGCCCTGAGACCTGTTGGAGCACCGCACTCGTGTAGTGGGTCGGTACGAGGATCTCCACGCGCTGGATCGGCTCGAGCAGCGACGGATTGCATTTCGGCAGCCCGTCGCGCATGCCCATCGACGCAGCCATCTTGAACGCAGCTTCATTCGAGTCGACGCTGTGATACGAGCCGTCGTAGAGCGTGACGCGGACGTCGACGACGGGGAAGCCCGCCACCGCGCCCTTTTCAAGCGCTTCGCGTACGCCCTTCTCGACGCCGGGGAAGAACTGTTTCGGTACGACGCCGCCGACGACGCGCTCGGCGAACTTGAAGCCCTCGCCGCGAGGCAATGGCTCGATCTCGAGATGGACGTCGCCGAACATCCCGTGGCCGCCGGTCTGGTGCTTGTAGCGGCCTTGTTGCTGCGTCTTCGCCGTGATGGTCTCTCTATACGGCACTTGCGGCAGCTGCGAGTCGAGCTTGACGCCGTACTTGCGCGCCATGCGTTCGGCGATGACCGTGAGCTGCATCTCGCCGTGCCCGCGCACGACGAGTTCGTCGGTGAAGTCGGCGCGCTCGACGACGAGCGTCGGCTCTTCATCGCGCAGCCGCGCGAGCAGCTGCGACATCTTCGACTCGTCGCTGCGATCGTGGGGCCGGATCGCGAGGACGAACGGCGGCCGTGGCACGGTCGGGACCGGCATGACCGTCTTGGCGCCGCCGGAGCACAGCGTGTCGCCGGTTTGTGCGCCCTCGAGCCGGGCGATCGCGATGAGCGATCCCGGCTCGGCCCTCTGCACGGCGGTCTGGGTCTTGCCTTGCAGCGCGTACAGCCCGCCCGGACGCTCTTTCGTGTCGCCGCGCGACGTGTTGACGAGCTGCGTCTCCGGCGTCAGCGTGCCGGAGAGCACGCGCGCCACCGAAAGCTTGCCGCTTTGCGGGTGCACGAACGTCTTACAGATCTGGACGACGACCGGCCCGCTCGGCGACGGCTCGATGATCTTGCCTGCGTTGTCGGCGCGAACCGCGTGCGTGCCGTCGGGGAACTGTCTGACGATGACGTCGAGCAGTTCAGCGACGCCGAAGCTCTTGACGCCGCTCGCGACGAGCACCGGAACGATGCGATCGGTGCTGACGTCGTCGGTGAGGTCTTTTCGGACCTCGTCGATTGGCGGCTCGACGCCTTCGAGGATCTCTTCCATGAGATGGTCGTCGAAGTCGGCGAGCGCTTCGAGCAATTCTTCGTGCGATTTGTCCGCGATGCCGTCGGGCATGGCGGTCGGCGACGCCTTGCCGCCGTCGGCATACTTGTAGGCTTGCATCGCGACGACGTCGGCGTACCCGGCGAAACCGTCGCCCTGACCGATCGGCGCCTGCTCGGCGACGACGTGATTGCCGAAACGCCGGCGCAATTCGGCGTAGGTCGCGGGGAAGTCGGCGCCCGGACGATCCATACGGTTGATGACGAAGCAGTGCGGCATCTTGACGGACTCGAGATGAGTGACGAGCATCTCGACCTGCGCGATGCGATTCGGGTCTGCTTCAACGACGACGATCGCCGCGTCCGCACCGAGCAGCGCGAACTTCGTGTCCTCAAAAAAATCGATCGCCCCCGGGCAATCGATGAGATTGATGTGCGCGCCTTGCGAGGTCGCGTGAGCGAATCCGGGCGCGACGGACATCTGATGGGAGTGCGCTTCGGGGTCGTGGTCGGTCGTCGCGGTGTTGTCGACGACGGATCCTTTGCGCGTGACGGCGCCTGACAGCGAGAGCATCGTTTCGACGAGTGTCGTCTTGCCGCTGTGGTGCGGACCGACGATCGCCACGTTCCTGATGCCGGCGGCATCCTGTGCAGCCATATGTGATACACCTCCTCCAAGGAAGGCGCGGCCGACATCGTGCGGGTGCCGGCCGTCGGAGCGGCCGGCATGTCGAGCAGCCGGCCATTTCGAGCGATCGCGAGACGCGACCGAAAGGACCCCGGCCTTCGACGCCGATAGCGGGTCGCCTCTCGCACGCGCGGTCCACAGCGGGTGCCTAAACGGACCTTCGAGAATTTCTGTGCGATGCTCGCCGTCTCGACGCTCGAAGTGAGCGAGACCTTTCCATCGTTGCAGGGCGAGGGCTCGCTGGTCGGCTCTGCGTCGTTCTTCATCCGGCTGGATGGCTGCCCGCTCCGCTGCACGTGGTGCGACACGCCGTATGCGCTCGCCGGCGATGCAGGACGCACGATGTCGATCGACGATCTCGCTTCTCTCGCGAGCGGTTATCGGCGCGTCGTCATCACCGGCGGCGAACCTCTCGCGCAGGACATCGGGCCGCTCGTCGATCGCCTCACGCCGCGCCACCACGTGACGGTCGAGACGAGCGGCGCTATGTTCGCCGATCTGCCGAAGGTGTCGCTGTTCTCGCTCAGCCCGAAGGTCGGAAGCTCGGGCTACAAGCCCAAGATCGAAGTGCTCCGCAAGTATTGCGCGAGCGCGCCGGGGCGGATGCATGTGAAGTTCGTCATCGCGGACGGCCGCGATCTCGACGAGGCGTTCGACTGCCTCGCCGCGATCGAGAACGAGTTGCCCGCGGCGACGCCTGTGATCTTGCAGCCCGAGAGCGGCTCGGCCGGACGAGGCGAGGACTATAGCGCGGCGCTGCGTCGGATCGCGGACCGCGTCATCGGAGAGGAACGCTGGCGCCGCTTCGACGTGCGCGTGCTGCCGCAGCTCCACTACTTGATGTGGGGCGGAGAGCCGGGCCGTTGATCTCGATCTCCTATGCGTGCCACTTCGACGCCGCGCATCAGCTCGACGTGCCGTACGAATCGCCATGCAATCGCCGGCACGGTCATCGCTATACGGTTCGTATCGTCGCGTCAGCCGAGGAGCTGCTCCACGGCATGGTCGTCGACTTCAACCTGCTGAAAGCGGTCGTCGACGAATTCGATCATCGCGATCTGAACGAGCTGGCGGACTTCAAAGAGACCGGCCTTCAGACGACCGCGGAGAACATCTGCATCGTGCTCGTCCGCAAGTTGCAGGCGGTCGTCGGCACGCGCGTGAGCATCGATGAGGTGATCGTGCGAGAGACGCCGCGCTCTGCTGCGAAGTGGCGCAAAACTCCGCGCTAGAAAAGGGAACGGTCGAGATCTATCTCGACCGCCGCGGTCTTGCTAAACGCTGATATGGGAGCGGTCGAGATTTATCTCGACCGACCTAACCTCGCCGGCCGTTCCCTTGCGGTGTGGTGTCCATTTCGATATCGAGCTTGCCGGTACGGATCTCGGAGAACGCAGTCGTCACGGCCTTCTCGGGATTCGCTCCTTCGACGAGCGGTTCGATGCCGTTGACCAGCTGCTGCGCACGCACGCGCGCGACGTTGACGAGCAGGTACTTGTTGCCGATCTCCTCGAGAAGGCGATCGATATTGCCGAACGACGGCGATGCGGCGTCTTTCATGGGCCTCACTTGCGGGACATCAGAAAAGCGCACGAGGGCGCTCAAGTTCTGATTATACCATAGCGCGCCCCGCGAGAACAGCCTTATATGGCTGTCTTGATGCCGAAATAGAAACCTGTGAGCGCGGAACGCGTGCCGAGGATGTACTTGGCTTCGACCGACGTTCCCGAGCCGGCGCCAATATCGAGGTACGTGTCGCCGACGAGCCCATTGCTGGCCTGACCGCCTTGTAGACTGTGCGACACGAAATCGTAGCCGAGCCCGCCGCCGAAGCGCACGGGTCCGAGGCCGGCGCCGCTGCCTTCGATGAAGACGGGGATCTGCGTGATGGTCTCGTCCGCCGAGAACGGGCCGATCGGCGACAGATACGTCCCCGTTTGTTTCTGCTGCAGCGCCATCGCGGTTATCTGGTAGCCGCCCGGGATCACGCCTTGACCGAACGATACTTCGAAGCTGATATCGCCATGCTGGTTTATCGACGTGCCGGGGAACGGCTCGAAACCTTCGAGGCTCGATGACGGCGAGGACGGCACGAAGTCGCCGATGCCGATGGTGAAGGCAGACTTCGTGTCGGCGAGCGCGACGGCCGGCATCAGCAGCGCGGCGGCGAGCGCGACGACTGCTGACCGGAACGATCGGTGGATCATAGTGTGAATTCTCCTCCGGTGACGTGATAGTCGTGGTCGTGACGAGTCGGGAACGAAGATGGGGCGGCCCTTGGTTCCCAGCTGATAGGTCGAGTATGTGACGTCGCACTCGCGCTCCTTTCGCGAAAGGCACGTGGGAAGGGCTGCATGAAAGCGCTAGTCATGATATTTTCTTCCATCATCTCGATCGTCTCCGTCGCCGGCGCGCTCGTGACTTCGGCGCTCGCCGTACCATCGCAAACCATACCCGTTCCTGCTTCCGCCACTGCGACGCGCGTCGCCATCGATAGCATCCAGGACGCGCCTGTCGGACAAGAAGTCGAAGTCGTCGGGTACTTCTCCCACAAGTCCGACGAGATAGACGGTGACCTGCAGGTGTGGCTCATCGATCACAGAGGGAATTTCGTCGTCGTCGAAGCCCCCAAGCGTTTTCGCGACATGAAGTACTTCATCCGCGGCATGCGTCTGCATCGTGGCGAGCTCGTTATCGCGCGCGGCGTCATGACGCGCCAGCACGATAAGCCGACGACCGAATATCGCAACGGCTGGATGGAGATCCAGCCGGTCGACTACATCGCTCGATATGAAGGGCCCAAACCCTCCGATCTGCACTACGTGCGCGTCGCGCACCACCTGTTCGGCCGCGTGACGACCACGCAAGAATAGGGTTAGTTTGTAGCGGTCGAGCTAAAGCTCGACCGCTGACGATCTTGCCATCGGCGAAATGAAACGACCGGCCGAGTGATTCGGCCGGCCGTTTCGTTCCTCGCGCCTTGAGGATCTTTTACGCCGCTTGCTCCGGATCGATGAAGCGGAGCGCGTCTGCGCCGCGGCCGTAGACCGGGATCTTCTCCTTCGAGAGCGCGCCCGCGAGCGAGGAGTCGGGCGCGACGGCGATGACGCGCAGGGCTGGATGACGGGCGACCGCCTGTCGCACGGCCGCCGCGAGTGACGCGACGCCGCGATCGTCCGCTGCCGTGACGTCACCGAGATCGATCACCATGCGCGCGACCGCGTCGTGGTCAGCCGCTTTCGCGAGCGCCGTTCGAACGGCCGGCGCGCCGGCGAAGTCGAGTTCGCCTTCAATCTTCAGCAGCGCCAGGCCGGCGGAGATGGGAATGTCGTGGAGTATCATGTCCAGGAAACGTGGCGCCATCGTCTTCAGTTCGTTCCGTTGCGCGGTTTTGTGAGGCCTTCATCACAACCTCATCGCGCGTCACAGCTCCGTCACAGGCTATCGCGGCGAGGCCCCATTCAGGGAGGCGCTGAATCACGGCGCGATGGACGTCGTATGCATCATCGGCGAGCGGCTGTACCACGCGTCGGGCAGCCCTTGTCATCAAGCGCTCGTCGAATCGGGTGGCGCAATCCTCGCGCTCACCGAAGCGCAAGCGCACGAAGTCGGCATGGAACCTTGCGGCGTCTGCTTGAAACCGAACGAAGAAAATCGCTCTAACTAGCCCGCGAACGGCGCGAGGGCTTTGCGGAGTTCTTCTGGGACCGGTTTCGGCTTGAACGATTTCCTGTCGACGCAGACGAGGACGATGCTGCAGTCGGCGACACGTTCGCCCGCATCGTCGTCGAACGTGAACTCGAGCGCTATCGAGCTCGTGCCGATGCGCCCGACACGCGCGTTGACGGTGAGCTGCTCGTCGAGAACTGCCGGCTTGCGGAATTCCATCTTGTAGCTCGCCCGCGGCAGCCAGCAGTCGAAACGCTCGAAGACCTTGCCGTACGGGATGCCGGCTGCGCGGAAAAGCTCGGTCTCCGCGATCTCGATGAAGCGCACGTAAGCGCCGTAGCAGATGACGCCCGCGGCGTCGACGTCGCCCCAACGGACGTATTCGCGGATCGAAAAAGGCGTCACGTCTTCGCCCGCGGATCGACGATCATGAACGTCGACATGCAAAGCGCGATGAGCTTGCCGGATTCATTTTCTACTTTTGCGCGCCCGCGCACGAGCGTCTGCCCTGCGTGCTCGATGACTGCGGTCGCCGTTGCGATACCCGACGTCAGCGGCCGGACGTATTGAACGGTCAGCTCGGTCGTGACGAAGTCGCGCCCTTCGGTCACGATCGACGCGACGGCGAACGCGAGCGACGCGTCCGCGTACGCGACGACGATGCCACCCTGGACGGCGCCTTGGTATTGCGTCAGCTCCGGCCGGAACGGGAAGCGCAGGATCGCTTGTCCGCGCTCGAGCGCCACGACCTCGAGGTCGAAGTGCTCGGCGAACGGATTGCGCGTGAGAATCGCCCGATATCGCTCGGGAACATTCGCGGGGTCGATCCCTCGGACCGGCAACTGGCGGCTAGCCTGCCACCGCGGCGAGTCGTCCTTCTTCTACGTCGAGGAGATCGGTCCACGTGGTGATGTCCGCCCTGCCGGGGGCGAGGACCTCACGCTGTCGTTCGAACCGCGCCTTGCTCTCGGCGGATTTCGGCGCCCAGTTCTCGATCGAGTCGTTGTGCCCGTCGAGCGCTTCGCCCTCGGGGATCGCGTTGCGACCGCGCAGCCAGGCGACGACGGCGATGTCGTCCGGCGAGCGCGAGACCACTTCGAGGAACTCGTCGCTCGCGATGCCGAGCGTCGCGAAGAGCTGACGGTCCATCGGGCAATCGTACACGTATTCGCCAAGCGTGCCTGCGAGCTGTGCGCGGGCTTTGTCGATCGTGCGCGCCAGCATGCTCACGCCGGCGAGACGTTCGCGCGGTCCACGTGGATATGAGTTCGTAAGGTCGATGATCGGAGCTGTGAGATTCATTTCAGTAGGAAAGTTCTTCTTGCCGGGTAACTCCACCCGCGTGATTTCGGACGCGCCGCGGGCACATCGATGCCCGAAGTGCCAATCGCCCGGTCTCAACCGGACCGAGTTCCGATACCCGGTGCTCGGCTACAGCGATTTCGAGCTCGCCTGCATTTGCTGCGGGCTTTCTCTCTGGCAGCGTCCCGATGAGTCACCTCGCCAGACGTATTTCCGCTGGCTCATGGACCGCATCGCGTTCTAAAGCAGCGTCCGCCGCACGCCGGTCCTACGACCCCGTTCCCTGATATCGGTTGAGTCCTATGCGCCAGAACGTCAGCGATCCGGCGGCCCATATCGCTGCGACGAGCGGCGCCATCCAACCGAGCGCCGGATTGAACTGCGCGGCGTCGGCCGTCTTGTGCAGCAGCACGGTCGCCGGGAAATAGTTCATGAATGCGAACGGAAAGACGTAGCCGAGTATGATGCGCACCGCGCGATTGTACATCGACAGCGGAAAGCGTGTGAAATCGTTTTCGAGCGACATGACGACCCAGCGCAGCGCGTCGAGCCGGATGACCCAGAACGAGAGCGTCGCGACGACCAGCTGGACGGCGCCGTCGATGACGGCGGCCGAAAGTATCGTCATCACGATGAGGAATGCGACGACCGCCGTCCATTGCAGGTGGACGAGCGCCGCGGCGATCCCGAAGACGATGATCGAGACGAAGAAATCGTCGGGAAAATTCTGGCCGGGCTGCGCGATGATCTGGAACAGCGAATCGAGCGGTCGCACGAGCATCCGGTCGAACCGGCCTTCTTGCACGGCTTCGGGCACGTCGCCGACCATGAAGAAGAGCGAGTTGTTCAGCGTGTGGCCGACCATCCACAACGCGTAGAGGAAAAAGACGTCGGTCCGCGCCCAACCGTTGAGCGACGGGAACTTGGTGAGGATGACCCATATCGCGGTAAGCGCGACACCGTGGTAGACGATCGTGAACACGAACCAGATGAAGAAATTCGCCTTGTACTCCATGAGCGTCAGCACGTTGAGGCGCCACACCTCTTTGTATGCATCCCAGTAGCGCGCCGCGCTAACCACCTTGGATCACCACTTTGCGCTCGCCGACGCTCCACAGCCACACGGCGAACGATCCGAGGACGGCCGCCCAGAACAGCTGCATCCCGAGCGCCGCGACATACTGCGCCGGCTCGATCTTGCCGATCCAGATCGAGAGCGGCACGTTGTAGAGCGTCGCGAACGGCGAGTTCAACAGGATCTGTTGGATCGGGCCTTGCGGGAAGAAGTATAGCGGCACGAGCGATCCCGACAACAGCGACGCGATGAACTGCACCATGATCTGGATGCCGAAGATCTCCATCGTCCAGAACGTCATCGTCGCCATGATCATATCGATGAAGTAGTTGACGACGAACCCGATCGCGAGCGCGACGACGAAGGCGACGAGCGCAAGCGCCGACGGCGGACCGTCGATGTGGACGAGGAACGCCGACAGGGCGAGCGCGGGCACGCACTGGATCAGGGCGAATCCGGTCTGGCCGAGCGTGTCCGAGAAGACGTAGAGCGGCACGCTGATCGGGCGCATGAAGTCGATCGCGATCGTGCCTTCGCGGATCTTCTCGCGGACGACGTACGCGCCGTTGATGCCGTAGACGATGTCGAGCAGCAACGCGAGCACGACGTACGTGAGCATGCTGTGCAGCGGGATGCCCGCCTGCTCGCCGTTCGCACGGTAGAGATTCGTCCAAAGCGTGGCGAGCAGGAAGACGCGCAAGAGCACGGACCCGACGCGACTGAATACCTGGAATCGATACGTGCCTTCGCGCGAGAACGCGCGCTTGGCGAACTCGACGTATGCCTCGAGCCTCACGGGGGCGCGCGGCCGCCGAACTTCACCTTCACGACCGGGATGACGTAGCGCAATACGCTCGCGGTCGGCGATGTCGAGTCGGAGCTCGATCCGCCGATGACCCAGACGATGTGCCCGAGCACGGCGACGGCCATCCCTTCGCGTGGGAACGGCAGCCATCGCCCATCCATCCATCCCTCGCCGTTTTGCCCCGATATCTCCGTCGTCTGCGTCGTGACGCTGGTGAGCAGATTGCCGCCGCCGATCGCGAAGAGGCGGTCTTCGACCGATGCAAGACCGAAATGGCTGCGCGCGAGATGCAGGCTCGAACAGACCGACCAGCCGTTGTGCGCGGGATCGTAGAGATCGCACGACGCGATGTTGTGCTCTTCGCGGTCGCGTCCGCCGACGAGGACGATCTTTCCGCCGAACAGCGCTGTCTGCGACGCCTCGCGCTCCGTTCCGAGCGCGTCGCTGATCATGCTCCACGATGCCGTCGCCGGATCGTAGACCTCGATGCTGCGTTCGTCCTGTCCGTGCGACGATGCACCGCCGATGAGGTATAGCTTGCCGCCGAACGGCTGCATCGTCGCCGCATAGCGCGGCACGGGCAACGGTGGCAGCGTCGCCCAAGTGTCGTCCGCGGGATCGTAGCGCCAGAACTTGTTCGAGACGAGCTTCTCGACCGATCCGCCCGCGACGTAGATGAAGCCGTCGAGCGCGGCGGCGGCGGCGTGGTCGATCGCTTCCGGGATCGCGCGCGCGCTCGTCCACGAACCGACCGGAAAGACCGGAGCGGGCGCCGCCGATGCCGATGGCGTGAGGTTCGTGCCGGGTGGCTGCTCGAGGACGAAGTTCGACGTCGTCGGACTTCCGCCGGGTCCGAAGCCGCCTATCACGTAGATGTGGCCGTCGAGAACGGCGACCGCGGAGTCTTGGCGCGGTGCCGGCAGATTCGGACCGTGAAGCCACGAGCCCGCGTGCGGGTCGAGCGCGTAGATCGGCGCCGGCGTCGCGTCGTCCGCGATCGCGGAGCGAGGAAGCGCGATCGCTGCAATCGCGATCGCGGCGAGGAGCGTGGACGAGAATATCGTTCTCACGTCGTCGCTCCGGCCGTGAGCGGCTCGAGACCGCTTTGGTAGATCTGGCGGATGATCACTTCGAGCTCGGGCTCCGCGATCGTCACGTCCTTGAGCTCGCAGGTGCGCGAAAGCTCGACGATGAGCTCGTCCGCGCGGACGCGGGTGCGGTCGAACTCGATCGTGATGCGATGACCCTCGCGCGCGACGACGGTCGTACCGGGCAGGCGGACCTCGATGTCGGCGCACGCGACGTTGAGGTCGGCGGTGAGGACGCGCTTGGCGCCGTATCGCTCCTTGATCGCATCGATGCTTCCGTCGTAGAGCTTGCTGCCGTGGTCGATGATGATGATGCGGTCGCACAGCTTTTCGACGTCGTTGAGGTCGTGCGTCGTCAAGATGTACGTCGTTCCGCGCGTGCGATTCGTCCGCGCGATGAACTCGCGGATCGCTTCCTTCGCGACGACGTCGAGTCCGATCGTCGGCTCGTCGAGGAACACGACCTTCGGCTCGTGGAGCATCGCGGCCGCGAAATCGCCGCGCATACGTTGACCGAGGCTCAGCTGGCGCACGGGCGTGCGGATGAACTCGTCGAGGTCGAGCAGATCGGTGAACGCCTTGAGGTTCTGTTCGTAGCGGTCTTGCGGAATGCCGTATATCGCGCGGAGAAGCCGGAACGATTCGATGAGCGGCAGGTCCCAATATAGCTGGGTGCGCTGGCCGAAGACGACGCCGATCTGGCGCGCGTTGCCTTTGCGATCGAGCCACGGCACCACGCCGTTGACGGTGCACGATCCGGCGCTCGGCACGAGGATGCCCGTGAGCATCTTGATCGTCGTCGACTTTCCGGCGCCGTTCGGACCGATATAGCCGACGAGCTCGCCCGCCTCGAGCTCGAACGATACGTCTTTGACCGCGTCTTTGAGGTCGTACTCGCGCGAGAAAAGGTTCGCGAGCGTGCCGACGACGCCGTCTTTGCGACGCAAGCTCTTGAACTGCTTCGTGAGATGTTCCGCGCGGATGATCATCGGACGGATAGGGTTGGCCAAACGCGGCGGCCGACCTTGCCTCGTACGCGCATGAAAGACCATGCGCTGCGGTGACGAATGGCGGACACCGTGGCGGATCCCGATCTCGTCTTCGTCTATGGGCTTCTCATGCGCGGTCACGAACTCCACCATCACATGGAGAGCGGTGAGTTCGTGGGTGATGGCAGCGTTGATGGAGTGCTCTTGTCGTTAGGACGGTATCCCGGACTTATCGAAGGGACGGGTTCGGTGCGGGGCGAGCTATATCGCTTCGCCGATCTTCCCAGCGCGCTCGATGTGCTCGACGACGTCGAGGAGTTCGAACCGACCGACCCGTCGCGCAGTCTCTATCTGCGAGTCGCCATGCACGTGAAGACGGATGACGGAAACGACGTCGAGGCGTGGGTGTATCGCTACAACGGCTCGACCGAAGGCGCAGAGCGCATCACATCGGGAGAATGGAGCGGTCGAACATAATGGAGCGGTCGACCTTAATGGTCGACCGCAGACGACCTCGCATCATTGCTCCCGTATCGATGCTCCCGCTAAGGTAAGACCGCGGCGGTCGACCGTAAAGGTCGACCGCTCCCCCCATTTTTGATAAGGTAAGAGTGCGGCGGTCGAGCTAAAGCTCGATCGCTACGGTCCTTAAGATCCTCCGCTAGTTGTCGGGGGTCCAGTCTTTCGGGTTTTGGCTCGTGTGGCCGACGCTCGTCGCGTGGAAGACTCCGAGCTTGTCGATCGTGCCGTATACGACCACCGCCTTGTCGACCGGCAACATGCCTGTCGTGCGCGCGGCAGCCGCTTGCCGTAGGTCGATCGAGACGATACGTCCATCGCGTAATCGCAAATGCAGTGTCGCCGACGTCGCCGAGACGACGACGCCGTGCACTTGGTGCGTCACCGGACCCGACGCGTTTGTCTGCGCGATCGGCAGCCGCTTGCCGCCGATGCCGAAGACCGTCACGGTGCCGCTTGCCGGCACGAAGACCTTGCCGTCGGCGACGAGCGGCGTGAGGAATCCGTTCGATTGCGGATTCGACCATATCCCAGCCGCCGCGCTGAAGAGCATCTTCGATACGTCAGTCGCGTCGTATGCTTCCAGCTTGAGCGGCGAACTGCGATTGATGAGCCAGACGATGCCCGTGCCCGGTTTTTGGAGGAACGATGAGACGACCGGCATCGATCCTCCGTAGCCCGAGTAGCTCGAACCCGTTGAGGACAGCTCAAGTTTCGGCACGCCGTTTTGGCCTTGCTCGACCGCGTACGCGGATAACGGTGCGCCGCCGGCCTGGTAGTAGACGAACTGACCTGTCGGTCCGCTATAGTACGCAGGTCCGCCCCAAACGCCGCCGCCTGTGCCGGTGATGTGCTGGAGCGCTCCGGCGTCGCCGTTTTGGACTCCGCCGAGCGCAGCGCGATTGAGCAGGTAAAGCGTCGACTCTTTGCCCTGTGCGACCGCGACGTTCGGCACGGAACCTTGTTGCGCCGGCAACAGCATGATGCCGCCCGATCCGAAGTCTGTGTCGCCGTCGTTGAGCGTCTGCCAGTCGTCGGGCGTGAAGTAGTCAAGGTCGGCCGTCAGATCGGCGCTCAACCGGATGACGCTTTCGCCGTAGTTCTTGCCGCCTTGATCGATGTCGAACGCGCCGTTGCCGGTGACGGCGAACAGCGAGCCGTCTGTGTCGACCGCCGGTGCGAAGCCAGTCATCCACACGCTGCTGAGCAGATAGGTCGTCGAGTCTTCATCGGTCGCGAACTTGCCGATCTGATTGAGGTTGAAATCGTAGCGCAGCACCCAGCCGGTGATTGCGCCCGCGTTGTTGTCGCAATGCGATCCGATCGGCACGTAGACGGATCCGTTGGCGAGGACGAGGCTCGAACGGTTCATCTGGTGCTGCGGATCGAACGTGATCTGCATTCCGTTGCTGATCGTCTCGGACGCCGTGATGTCGACCGGCGCTATCTTGTCGGCCAACGTCGCTATATCGAGCGCGTGGAGCCGCGTCTTGAAGTGGTCGAGCGACGGCTCGGTCGCGACGACGACGTACAACGTCTGCGATGTAGGATCGATGACCGGCGTTCCCGTGATGCCGTACTCGGGGCGGATGTCGAGACAGCCGACGTCGTGCGAGCTCTGCGACGTTCCGAAATGGACCTTGTTGATCTGTTGGCCGGTGTCGGCGTCGAACTCATAGATCGACGCGTGCTCGGTCGCGACGATGAGGATGTTGCGCCCGCCGAGCGGCGCGAAGTGCTCGAGGTAGAGCGGCTGGGCGAGCACGCTGCCGTCGACGGCGAGCGTTTCGAGCAGTCCGAATTGCGACGCGACATTGGTCGTGTTGAGCTGCGTCTCTCCCATGTCCCATCCGAGCCGGAAAGGCCCACCGTGGTACGTCGTCATGTCCGACGAGGCGAGCGAGAGGTTCGCCGGCAGCGGGGTCAGCGTCGCGCCGTAGAACGCGACGTCGCCGTGCGACGGGTTCGTCATCGAAAGCGTCACGTCGATGCGCGACGTCGTCGATGAATGATAGACGAGCGTATAGACGTACTCGTGCGAGCCTCTCGGCGTCGAGACGGTTCGCCGAGATATGCTCGCACCGGCCAGCGTCACATCGAACGTCGCCGTAGCAGAGCTCAGGCCGAAGTAGAGCCGCAAGACGTTCGATCCACGCGAGGCGGGCGCGGACACGTGCGCGATCGTCGAGCCCGTGAACGCGATGCCGGCCGACGACGAGCCGCTTCGGACGCCGACACCGTCGCGCCAGGCGAGCGCAGCAAAGCCGGGCGACGTGCCGCGCACCTGCGAGCCCTCGAATCGAATGCCGAGCTGGCCACCGTGTGCTTTGCGCTCGAAGCGTCCTGGCGCCGAGACCGCGATCCAGTCCGTCGTCCCCTCGGCGGTGAGATCGGCGAGTTGCAGCGGATCGCCGATCGCCGACGCGACTTCGTGCGAGCCGTCGACCCGCGGCGACAGCGACCCCGGCGACAGCAGGGGC
The DNA here is from genome assembly GCA_035710745.1 of Candidatus Eremiobacteraceae bacterium. Taxonomy (NCBI): domain Bacteria; kingdom Bacillati; phylum Vulcanimicrobiota; class Vulcanimicrobiia; order Candidatus Eremiobacterales; family Candidatus Eremiobacteraceae; species Candidatus Eremiobacteraceae bacterium. The sequence continues at coordinate 99,466 of DASTCX010000025.1, forward strand.
GTGAAATGAAGGGCCTGCGGCGGCGGCCCGGGCCGATCCGGCGCCGGCGCCGTATCGGATCCGACAGCGAACGAAGCGACGGAGGGAACGATGCGCGCGTGTGTTGACGCATCGCCGTTCATCCACGTCGAATCGCCGATCTTCCGCCACGTTGTGCCGGTCGAATCGCCGCGCGACCCGTCTTGCGATGCGATCATGAACCCGACGCGCCCAGCGTCTGCGCCGAACACGCGAGCGACGATCGATTCGATCTGGTTCGACCGGACCGAATACCAGCGCGACGCCGCGTCGCCGGCATCTCGAGCTAGCCCGGTGTTCCGCGCCGCCATTTGCGCATACGCATTGGCCGGCGATCCTACGGTCAGCACGCCGTCACCGTATTCAAATGACGGGCGCAGTCGCGGATCGATAAAGCGGTGGACCAGATCGCTCATGCCGGCGACGTACGCGTTCGTCGCGCCGACCGGGATGACGAACCAAGGGTCCGCGCCCGTTTCGTCGGCAAGCTCGATCTGGTATTCCCAAGCGACGCCTCGATCGCGCGCTTGCGTCACATCGCCGACGCGCGGGCGAAGCGGCCACACTTGCGATGAGACGAGCGCACTCGCGTGCGACCACGTCGCGAACCGCAGCGTGTCCGCGCCCGTCATCGAAGCGACGAACGCCGGGTAGAACGGACGGCGCGCGAACGAATTCTCGAAACCCGGCAAGATGAGATGGAGATCGTGCGGCGGGTCCTGCGCGTCGACGTTCACGAGTGCGACCGCGAGGCCGGAATTCGAGGGTCCCACGCGGATGACGATCCGTCCGCTTCGCATCGCGATGACCCGACCGCCCTCGAACGCAAAGCGGCCGCGCCCTGCGTAGAGGAGCACGTAGTCGCCCGCGACGTGCGCTTGGCCGGGAGCGAAGACGATCCGCGACGCGACCTGGCCCGGACGCAGCGCGAGCACGTCGCCTTCGGGCGACAACGCGAGCGGCGATGTGCTCGACCACGGTGTCGACTGCTGGAGGGTATCGACGAAGACGATCGGTGTCGAAGTGCCGGGCTCGATGCCGGGAACATCGACCGCGGTGCGCGCGGCCGCATATCGCGGAGCTAATGCGACGATAGCCAGCAGCCAAACAGCGGCGGCGGAAATACGGATCGCGCGCGGCATGCGAGCCTCCGATCGTCATATGATGAAGATAGCCGGGTTCGGTGGTGCGCTTGTTTTGCGCGCAGACGCGTTTCTAATCCTACGTCGCGTCCAATCCTAGATCAGATCAGCCGGGCTTCGCTCGGCCTGCTACGTCTTCTCCCCAGGGAGCGAGCTTGACGATGTCGCGCGGGAAGATGAGATCGAGCGTCCAGTCGATCGCGACGCGCACTCGGCGATCGAGCGTCGGAAGGCGCAGCAGATAATAAGTCCGCCATAACCACCACGCCGGGAAACCCGAGACCTGGATGCCTCCGAGCATCGCGACGGCGTCGCGCTCGCCAAGATTGGCCATCTGCCCCTTCATCTTGTAGTCGAACGGGCGCAGCGGCTTTCCGTCGATCGCCGCGATGATATTGTCCGCGACGTGCGGACCCATCCGTACTGCGTGCTGCGCGGTCGGCGGATATGGACGGCCGCCTTCCGGGGGTATGATAGAAGCGCAATCGCCGATCGCCCAAACACCCGGCCGGCCCGCGACGACAAAATCGGCGGATGCTGGAGCTCGGCCCCGCGCGTCCGCTATCGGAAGCGAAGCGACGAGCGGGTTCGGCGCAACGCCGCCTGCCCAGACGATCGTCGCGCCGTCGACGCGACTGCCGTCTTTGAGCGTCACGCCCCGATCGTCGGCGGAGGCGACGAAGATGCCGAGGCGCACTTCGACGCCGCGCTTTTCGAGCGTGCGTTTCGTCAGCTCACCGAGACGCTCGCGCAGCTCCGGCAAGACGCGAGCGCCGCCATCGACGAGCTTCACCTTCACGTCCGCCGGCGTGAAGCGGTGATATGCACGCGCGGCACGGTGCACGAAGATGTCGAGCTCTGCGGCCGTCTCGACGCCTGCGAATCCGGCGCCGACGACGACGAACGATAGGAGTGAGGCTCTCACGGCAGGATCGTCCTCGAGCTCCGCGCGTTCGAGCATGTCGAGCGCGTGATTGCGAAGCCGCACCGCGTCGGACAGCGTTTTGATCGGAATCGAGTGCTCCGCCACTCCAGGGATGCCGAAGAAGTTCGTGACGCCACCGAGGGCGAGCAGCAGATGATCGTAGCCGAGGATGTGGCGCGGGCCATCCTCGTGCGCGACCGTCACCAGCTTGGCATCGAGGTCGACGGCTTCGATCTCCGCTTCGAAGAAGTTCACGCGGCGGAGGACCGCGCGGACCGGCGTGACGATATGCCGTGTGTCGATCCCGCTCGCAGCCACCTGCGGCAGCATCGGCGTAAGCAGGAAGAAATTCTCGCGGCTGACGAGCGTCACGTCGATATCGGCGCGACGTCGCAACAAGCGTTCCAAACGCAAAGCGGCGTACAATCCGCCGAATCCTCCGCCGAGGATGACGATGCGGGTCTTCGCGGGTGGCGCCTGTTCTTGTGCTGCGGCCATGTCCTAAGCGTATTTGGCCAAAGGTCGAAGGGACCCGTCTTAATGCACCCGTAATCGCACGCCGTCATGATTGGAGATATGATGCGAAAGTCGCTCGCCCTCGCCTCGGTCGTGTCGACTGCGGCCGTCTTCATGTTGCTCGCCGCGGTGCACGCGCAGGCGACGGTCCTCCCGAACGGCTGGACGGTGCGGCCGGCGGGGGCGCTCACCTCACTCGGCGACCTGCCGCTGCACATGGCGTTCGATAACAGCGGCAAGTGGATAGCGGTGACGAACGCGGGCTATGCGCCGCCCACCGTGTCGATCATCGAAGCCGCGAGCGGCCGCGTCGTCGACACGCAGCCGCTCGACGGCGTCTTTTACGGCGTCGAGTTCGCTCCCGACGACTCGACGCTTTACGTCGCGACCGCCCAGGCGAGCGGCGTCAAAGTGTTCGGCTTCGACCAGTCGAGCGGCAAGCTCACAGCGCGCGCGACTTGGGCGCTCGCGAAGGGCGATGCGTGGACCGACGGCCTCGCCGTATCGTCGGATGGATCGACCGTTTACGTCACCGGCGGGTTGACCCAGAAACTGTACGCCGTGGATACGGCCAGCGGCAAGCTGCGCTGGACCGCACGCACCGGACCCGAGCCCTTAGCGGTGCTGCTGTCATCCGACGGCGATCGCGCGTACGTCAGCGACTGGGGCGGCTCGTCGATCGCCGTCATCGACGCACGCACGGGCCGGCCGATCGCGACGATCGTCGTCGACCATCACCCGAACGCTCTCGCTGTCTCGCCGGACGGCGCGACGCTCTATGCGGCGTGCGCCAACGCCGACGTCGTCGACGTCATCGACGTCAAGTCCGGCAAGGTCCGTGCGCGGTTCAAGCCGAGCCTTTGGGAGAATGCGCTCGAAGGAACGACACCGAGCGGTCTGGCGGTTACGCGCGACGGCAAGACGCTCTTCGTCGCGGACGCCGGCGACAACGCAGTCGCGGCGCTGTCGACTTCGACCGGCAAGCTGACCGGCGCGATACCAGTCGGCTGGTATCCGACCGACGTCGCGCTCACCGCCGACGGATCGACGCTCTTCGTCCTTGACGGCGATGGGGTCTCCGGTCATCCGAATCCGAAGTTCGGCCACTCCGCGATCCGCAAGTCCGACGACAGCCAGTACATCGGCACGCTCCTGACAGGTGATCTCGAACGCGTTCCGTTGCAAGGTTCGTCGATGCTCGGACAGGGGCTCGCCGCCGCGCGCGATGACGCGCTCTATCATGGCGATGCCCCGGCGACGCGGCCGCGGAGCGCGCTCGTCCGTCACGTCATCTACATCATCAAGGAGAATCGGACGTACGACGAGATCCTCGGCGACGATCCGCGTGGCGACGGCGATAAGTCGTTGGCGCTATTCGGCCGCAAGATCACGCCGAACATCCACCGCCTCGCGGACGAGTTCGTCCTCATGGATCACTTCGAAGAGAACGGCTTCGTCAGCGTCAACGGCCACAACTGGGCGACCGCCGCCTATGCGGACGATTATGTCGAGAAGCTCTGGCCGACCGCATATGCCGGCCGCGGACGCGAGAACGATTCGTTCTTCCCCGACGATCCGCCGGCCGTTCCCGATGCCGGCTATCTATGGAACGACGCGCTCGCTCATGGGCGCACCGTCCGCGATTACGGCGAGTTCATCATCCAAGACGGCAAGAAGATCGACTATCAGGCGCGGTCTCTGCGCGGCAAAATCGACCTCAAGTTCCCGGGCTGGAACCTCTACGTCAGCGACCAGACGCGTATCGATGAATGGATGCGAGAGTTCGACGGGTACGATCGCGACGGCGGCCTGCCCGACCTAGAGATCGTCTACCTACCCGACGATCACACCGCTGCGACGCGCCCAGGGTATCGGACGCCGTTCGCGATGGAAGCGAGCAACGATTACGCTGTCGGACGTCTCGTCGACCGGTTGAGCCACAGCCGCTACTGGAAGGACACGGTCGTCTTCGTCGTCGAGGACGACTCGCAATCCGGCCCCGACCATGTCAGCGCGCAACGCGCCGAGGCGCTCATCGCCGGCGGACCGGTGCGGCGTCGAGTCGTCTCGCACGACGGCTTCACGCAGTGCTCGGTGCTGCGGACGATCGAGCTCGTGCTGGGCTTGCCGCCGATGAGCCAGTACGACGCCGGTGCGCTGCCGATGACGTCGCTCTTCCTCGACGAGCCCGACACGACGCCGTGGACGGCGTCGAAGCCGAACATCTCGCTCGCAGCGCGCAACGGTTCGAACGCGGTGCATGCGCAGACGTCCATGCTGTTCGACCTGTCGAAACCCGATGCGTCCGACGAGGCCGCGTTCAACGCCGTCCTCTTCGACTACGCGAAGGCTACTCTCGGTCGTAGTAGTCGAGGCGCGGCGACGCGCGAACGATGAGGCGGCCGCGGCCACGCACGAGCACTTTGTCGGAGTCGGGGTAGTAGGCGACCTCGTTCGGCTCCGCGTTGCCGAGCAGGAAGACCGTGCACGGCGCTTTGCTTGCATTGACGAGTTGGTGCATGCCGACGTCGCCGACGGGGAAGCTGATGACGTCGCCTTTGCGGCACGCGAAGTCGCCGCGCGGCGTCCGGATCGTCGGCTCGCCATCCCAGACGAGGAACATCTCCTCCTCGAGCTGGTGCGAGTGCATCGGGCACAGCCGCTCTCCGGGTTTCATCGTGACGAAGATGTAGCCCAGCCGGCGGGCGCCGATCGGCCAACCGGTCTCGTAAGCGGTCGCACCGTACTTGCCGCTTAGGTCGCTGAACGTCTCCGGCTCGATCTCGTCGAGGTTGATGCGGTTGACGTAGACGTCGGAACGAGATTGCAGAAAGTCGCCGATGATCCGATCGGCTCCCGCCAAGATCGATTGACCGTCGCCTACGAGCAACATCTCGAGCCGCAGTGCCCATAACTGCCGCAGGCTCAATACCGCGCGCGGCGCGTCGATGAGTTTGTCGTCGGGCAGCATGCGGATCGCACCCGCCGGATCGCCCCAAAGAGCGTCGCCGACGAGCGCCGCGCGATGCTTCGGCATCGATAGCGCGATCTCGCCCGGCGACTTGAGACCCTCCAGCGCGATGACGGTCGCGCCATCGAACGGCTCGTCGCCCGCCTTGAGCACGAGGTCGACCGGGCCCGACAGGAGTGGGGCGTCGCGTTCGCTCGCTGCGATCTTCGCCTTGAAGCGCGCCGCGAGATCGCGCGACTTGCGCTCGTGATCGCGATTCGTGATGATGATGAGCGCCACGCCGCCGAGCGAATCCATTTGCACGAGATCGGCATCGGACGCGGCGAGCGGGTCGACGACGACGTTGCCCGCGTCGCGCGTGAAGAAATGCGAGTTGAAGTAGACGTTGCGTTCGGGCTGCCACACCGACCAGGTGAAGGCGCCCGGGATCGCGAGGGGCTGCATGCGTTAGTCCTTTTTGACTGCTTCGTCGATGGCGGCGAGGAGGTGGTCGGGTTCGAAGGGTTTGATGACGCATCCCGCACCGATGCGCTCGATCTCGTCGAAGAGATCCGATTGCGTGTTGCGCGCGGTAATGAAGAGGAAGGGGACGTCGGCGAAGTCCGGATCCGTGCGAAGCTCGCGGCAGAGCGACATGCCATCGCGTCCGGGCATGAGGACGTCCGACACGATGATGTCAGGACGTTGCCGGCGCGCTTGGACGAGCGCATCGTCTCCATCGGGTGCCTCGTCGACGTCGTGGCCGGCGAACTCGAGGTATTGCCGCAGCGCGCTGCGGAGCACCGGCTCGTCGTCGACGAGCAAGACGCGCGCCATCAGGCGCTCGCCGCCGCGGGCGCATCGGCCGCGCTCGTGCCGGGCGCGCCCGGCACCTCGACCGACACCGTCGTGCCGTGCCCGACCTCGCTCGAAATCGAGATGGCGCCACGCATTCGCTCGACGAGACGCGCGACGATCGCGAGCCCGAGGCCGGTGCCGCGGATCTCGGTGCCCGGGCGCTCGACGCGATAGAACCGCTCGAAGACGTGCGGCAGATCGTCCTCCGGTATGCCGATGCCCGTGTCGGCGACGACGAGACGGACGCGGTCGCCGAGCCGTTCGACGCTGACCGTGACGCGGCCGTCCGCCGGCGTGAACTTCCTCGCGTTACCGACGAGGTTCACGATGATCCGGCGCAGCGCGTTTTCGTCCGCTCGGACGTACGCCGGCGTGTTGGGCAAGCGCACCTCGACCGCCGGACCTGCCCTGGCGTCGAGCGCGAACGTCGCGTCGACCTCGGCACTCACGAGCGCGCGCAGGTCGACGTCCGTCTCGTCGTGCGGCGCCTCGGTCGCGTCGACTTTCGCCACCTCGAGAAGGTCGTCGACCAGACTCGCGAGGCGCCGCGTCTCGAAGTCGAGCATGCCGAGAAGCTTCGCGTCGTCGTCCGTGAACGGATAGCGCGGCAGCACCTTGCGCCCGAGCAATGCGGAGAGCGTCCTCAGCGTCGTCGCCGGCGTCCGCAGCTCGTGGCTCGCAGTGCCTACGAAATCGGTGCTGACACGCATCTGACGTTCGGCTTCTTCTTTCGCGTGGACGAGCTCGTCGACGAGCCGGCGACGGTCGCTGACGTCGCGCGATACCGCGATCATCTTGTCTTTTAGGCCTTCGTCGCTGTGATGCGTCACCGTGATGCCCGCCCAATACTTCGTGCCGTCGACGCGCGTTCGCTCGGTTTCGAGATACGCATAGCCGCGCGTGGCGACCGTGTCCGAGAGCTCCGCGAGCTGCGCTTTCGAGATCGCGAGCGGGGGATAGTCTTTCACCGCTTTGTCCATGAGGTCGTCGAGCGTGCATCCGAGTTCGTGACAGAGCGCGTCGTTCGCGTAACGGACGATCCCATCGGCGTCGACGAGCATGACGCCTTCGTGCACCGACTCGACGACGGCCGCGAGCGTCTGCGATTCCGCGACGCTCGCTTGGAGTTGGCGCGTGCGCGCCGCGACGCGCGCCTCGAGGCCTTCGTTCAGCACTCGAACTCGCCGGTTGATCTGACCGACGACTTCGATCGGCACGCTCACCGCGAGCCACGCGACGAGCCACAGCAAGACGAAGAGCCACGGCTGCGCGGGCTGATCGGTCGGCGGCGGCGCGATCGTCAGGCTCCACGCGCGGTCTGCGAACGGGATCGAAAACGTTTGGACGTAGGGTTGGGTCCCCGCGCCGGTACCGGCGATGCCGCCCGGAGAGCCCGATTGCAGCCTGCCGCTTCCGTCGTCGAGCACGTACGGCACGGGGAGCACCGCGGCAAGATCGTCCGCCAACAGCAGCTGGACATCGATGCGCGCGACGATCGTTCCGGTGACATCGAGATGGCGCACGAGCGGCTCGGCGACGTAGACGAAGAGGCGGCCTTGGCCGCCCGGCGGGGTCGACGGATCGCGAACGCGGAGCGCATGCGACGACGTCGTCGTGCGCGTCACGGTCGACTCGCTCAGCACGAGATCGACCGCGCTGATGACTGCACCGGGTACCCGATTCGCGCCGGCGCGCGACGGCATGCCGAACGCTTCGCGTCCAGTCGCTTCGACGTGTGCGACGTGCTGATCGTTCTCGTCGAAGTAGTCGACGACGTCGATCATCGGATCCGAACGCATCATCGAGCGCGCGGCCTGTGCGAACGGAGCCTGTGCGAAGCCGGTCGTCTCGAATTCGTTCTTGAGCGTCAAGAGCGAGCCGAGCGTCTGGTCGATGCGAACGGCTTCGCGCTGAGCGACGCGACCGCCGAGCGAACGCGTATCGTTGGCCGTGCGAACGGCGATCGCATCGGTCGAGGTCCGATAGAGGATCGTCGCCATGAACGCCAAGACGACGCCGACGAGGATCTGGGAAATGCGGACGCTCGCGTTGCCCATGAGGGCGACGCCGTCACCGTCGGCTTGGGAACGCGCACGAGGACGCTCGCGTGACCTCGACATCATGCAGTAATTTCGCTTAAGTGCGCATCTATGCTTGCCTCTCCTGTGTACGTACATGGTGAAGAAATGACAATCGGCCCGGGCTTTAGAGGGAACCGTGCACCCGGACCGTCGAAAAGAGACGAATATGGCCATTCGCGCGCAATCGAAGCCCCACCAGCCGGTGATGCTTCGCTTCGAGGACGGTGTTGCTCCCAATCGCGGCGGACCGCCGCTCGGCTCGTGGCAGGAATGGTTGCCGTCTCAACCATCGATCGAAGGCACATTCCCGAAGCCGATCATCGCGCAAGGCCTCGCCGCCTATCAGCGCGGTAAAGTCAGAAGCCTGAATCTCCGTCGCGCTGACATCGTCGCGACGGTCGCCGACACCGAGACGCACACGACGACGCTGACGCGCGACACGTCGCGCCCGCCGCTCGGCATGCGCTGCAACTGCACGTGCCGTTACGGATACGACTGCAAGCATGCGGTGGCTGCGCTCTACATGCTTCTCGAGCTGCGCGAACAACAAGAAGACGGCGAGAGCTCCCCGCCGGCGCCGCCGAACGGACAAGCGCCCGCGACCAACGGTCACGCGACCACCGCGCCTTCGACGCCTCAGACACAAAACGGCAATGGTGCAGCGACCGCCGCCGTCGTCGCGCCGACCCCTTCTGCGGCGGCGAAGTCGCCTGCCGGCTCGCCGGCGTTCGTCGAATTCCTCGACCTCCTCACACCGCATCATGAAGCGGTCGTGCCGCGCCGTCGGTTATGGATCGTCGTCGGCTACGACGAGCGGCTCGGCGTCTTCCACGCGCGGCTTTGCCTCGACGCCCCGAAGCTTCACGGCGTCGCGCGCACGCACGCGGATCTTCAACAGCTCTATCGCACGACGCGACAAGCGAACGTCACGGGCGAAGAATGGGATCGCCACGACGCCGCGCTCCTCTCCGATGCGTCGCTCGGCGCCGTCTTCGGCACGCCCGCCGACTACGCGCTCGCCCGCGCGACGAGCGAGCAGACGCAACGTCTGACGCACAACTTCGCGCAGTTGCTGCTTCGGCTCATCTCGCATCCTCGTTTGCGGCTCGACGATCATCTCGGCGCCCATCCGGAGACGATGCCGCCCGTGCGAATCGCGCTCGCGCCGTTGCGCCTTCGACTAGGCGGCACGCGCGACGACGAGATGCATCTCGACCTCGGCGGACGGCTCGTACGGCCCGATGGCTCCGAGATCACGTGCGAGAGCGTGCGCACGGTCGACGGCACCCCCGCGTGGCTTTTCGACGGCAGCACGTTTTATCTTCACGACGGCAGCTTCAGCGTCCGCGTCATCGACAGGTTGAAGGCGTCGCCGACCATCCGCCTCTCGCCGCCCGAGGTGCCGCAATTCCTCGAACGCGCGCACGGCTTGCTCGACCGCGAAACCGCCGCGGGCATGATGCTCGTGCCCGAGGACATGAAGCAACAAGTATTGCTCCGGCTCCGATGGCAAGGCGACGGCATCACAGCTGACGCTGCGATCGAAGACGCCGGGAGCGGCGCGAATTGGCCAGTGACGACGCTCGAGTTCAATCCGCTGCAGCGAGTCGACGACGGTCATCAAGGCTCGACGCCGCGCTACGCATATTGCGATCCCGCGGTCGCTGCGCGCGTCCGCAGCCAGCTCGAAGCCGCAGGTTTCCGGCCGTGGAAAGAGATCGCCGACGCGTACGCGGCGCAGCATCAAGACGAGCCGCCTCCACATTTCGACGAGACGAAATGGCGTCTCGAGCCGACCGATACCGCATACCAGTTCGGCACCGACGTCCTCCCGCTGTGGCGCTCGACGCTGCAGCTCGACCTGGACGATACGGTCAAGTCGCTCGTGGAAGGCCCGAAGGCGCTGCAAGTCTCCGTCGCCGTCGATACCGCCGAAGAGCGCGAACGCGCGGATAAGGGGAAAAAGGGCAAAGGCGCCGTTTCGACCGGCCCCATCGATTGGCTCGAGATCTCGGTCGAGCTGCTTCTCGACGGCAAGCCGCTCTCTCCCGAAGACGTGAAAGCGCTCTGGCATTCAAGCGGGCGTTTTCATCGTCTCTCCGACGGCCGATTCATCGACCTCTCGTCGTTCGCGCTGTTGCGCGAAGCGACCGGCGGTTTCGGCGGCAGCCTCGAGAAAGGCGGACGTGCGCGACTCACCGCCGCGCAGATGCTTTCGGTCTACGACGATCTCAAGCGGGCGTGCGGCGAATCGCAGCTGCCGGCACCGCTTCGCGAGCTGCGCGAATCCGTGCGAGACTTCAAGGGCATCGACGAGATCGAGCCGCCGGCCAATCTCGCGAAGATCCTGCGACCCTATCAGAAGCGCGGCCTCGACTTCCTCGCCTATCTCGGCAGCTATCACTTCGGCGGCATTCTCGCCGACGACATGGGCCTCGGCAAGACGCTCCAAGTGCTCTCGTATCTCGAACATCGCCGCGTCGGCGTCGGCAGCGCACCGAATCTCATCGTCTGCCCGACTTCGGTGACGCACACGTGGGTCAACGAGGCCGCGCGCTTCGTGCCCGAGCTCAAGGTGACGCTTCTTTCCGCCGGCTCCGGCCGCGATGCGATCTACAAGACCGCCGGTGAGTACGACATGCTCGTGACGTCGTACGCGCTCGCCCGGCGCGACGCCGAAAGCCTCAACAAGATCGGCTTCCGAGCGGTCGTGCTCGACGAAGCACAGCAGATCAAGAACCCGCAGGCGAAGATATCGCAGGTCATCAAGTCGCTCGACGCCGAGCAGCGCTTGGCGCTCACCGGCACGCCGATCGAGAACTCCGTCCTCGACCTCTGGTCGATCGTCGACTTCGTCATGCCGGGCCTACTCGGCAACGAGAGCCATTTCCGGACGACCTTCGAGACGCCGATCATGCGCGACGGCGACGCCGAGAAGCAGCAGCGTCTCGCCAAGCGCATCCAGCCGTTCATGATCCGCCGCCTCAAGACGCAAGTCGCGGCCGACTTGCCGTCACGTACCGAGCAGACGATCGAGTGCGAGATGACCGCGGCGCAGAAAAAGGCGTATCGCGAAATCGTCTTGCGTGCGCGGCGCGAGATATTGCGCGAGGTCGACGAGCACGGCATCGGCCGCGCGCAGCTCTCGATCCTCGCGGCGCTCACGAAGCTGCGTCAGATCTGTTGTCACCCCGGCCTTGTCGGCGACCATTGGCGCGAAGACGAAGAGGCATCGGGCAAATTCCTCGCGTTCCTCGAACTCGTCGAATCGATCGTCGAGTCGGGGCACCGCGTCTTGGTCTTCTCCTCGTTCACGGAGATGCTCGGCATCATCCGTGAGGCGTTCGATTCGCGCACGCTCGGCTATTCATACCTCGACGGCACGACGAAGAACCGCAGCAAAGTGCTCGAAGATTTCAAGCGCGAGGACGGACCGCCGGTGTTCCTCATGAGCCTCAAGGCGGGCGGCGTCGGTCTCACCGTCACGGAAGCCGACTACGTCATCCTCTACGATCCTTGGTGGAACCCCGCCATCGAGCGCCAGGCGATCGACCGCACGCATCGCATCGGTCAGACAAAGCCCGTGACAGCGTACAGGCTCGTCACGCTCGGCTCGGTCGAAGAGAAGATCCAAGCCCTCCAGGGCCGCAAACAGGCACTCGCAGATTCCGTCATCGCGACCGACGCCGCGTTTGCGAAGAGCCTCACGCGCGAGGACCTCGACGACCTGTTCGCACCCATCGGAGAATAGCGTCCTATTCGGGAGCGGTCGAGAGTCCATCTCGACCGCCGCGGCCTCACCACGCGGCTTTTACTCGGCTAGCCCTGTGACGGCGGTCTCACACGAGGCCGCAGAGTCACGCCGCCGGCACCGTCTTGTCGTATGTACGTAACGCTCTTCACGACAAGGAATCGCCGACATGGACGCCTGTGCCTTCTGCCACTCGGACGCGAAACAATCGAATCTCTACGTCAGTTTCGTGTCGGCGGGACCGCCCCAGTTCCACATCTGCTCCGCGTGCTACCTCGTCGCCATCCGCCACGGTTACGCGGTCGTCTACCGCAACCCGCACGTCGCCTCGATGCCGCAAACGGCAGTCGCCTAACGCTCCAGACGTCGCCAAAATCGCAACTGTAAAGACGGCCGGTCCCCCTCGGCCGTCTTACTTTTTTTCGCGTCGACGTTTGAGTAATGGGAGCGGTCGAGATTCATCTCGACCGCCGCGGCTTGGCCAAATTTTTGTAGCGGTCGAGCTTTAGCTCGACCGTCGCGGCCTCACCGTTTCGGACAACTGGGTAGACCGCGGCGGTCGAGATAAATCTCGACCGCTCCCCTTTTCTTTAGGAAAGGTCCGGACCTTAGCGGCGGTCGATGGAAGTCCAGGGCAGGTTGAGCAGGCCTGTATATTTCACTTGCGGGCGGATGAGGCGGTTATCAGCCATCTGCTCCATGATGTGCGCGGTCCAACCCGCCATACGACTGCACGCGAACATGCACGTGAACGTATCGGGCTCGAGGCCGAGACCGAAGAGCGTCGGCGCCGAGTAGAACTCGACGTTCGCATAGAGCTGGCGTCCGGGCTTCTTCTCGTGGAGCTGGCGCACGGCGATCGCTTCGAGCTCGTGCGCGATCGCATACCACTGCGGCTCATCCGAGCTCTTGCCGAGATCGCGCGCCATCGCCTCGAGCGGACCCGCGCGCGGATCGCGCACTTTGTATTCGCGATGACCGATGCCCATGACGCGGTCGCCCTTTTCGAGCAGCCGGCGCACGTACGGCTCGGCCTTCTCCGGCGATCCGATCTCTTGGATCATCTTCATGACCTTGCCCGGCGCGCCGCCGTGCAGGTCGCCTTGAAGGGTCGCGACGGCCGTCGTCGCGGCAGCGTACATATCGGACCACGTGCTAGCGGTCACGCGCGCCGCGAACGTCGACGCGTTGAAGCCGTGATCGGCGAGAAGCACGAAGTATGTGTCGAGCGCTCGGGCGGCGGTCGGAGACGGAACATCGCCGTTCTTCATATATAGGAAGTTCGCGGCGTGGCTGAGGTCGGTGCGCGGCTCGACCGGGTCGAGCCCGCGGCGGATGCGATCCCATGCCGCGACGGCGGTCGCGGCGACCGACGTCAGACGGATCGCCGTATTGATGTCGGAAGGATGCGTGCCGTCCGGGCGAGGCGGCTCGTGCGTGCCGACCGCGGAGACGGCCGTGCGCAGAACGTCCATCGGCCACGACTTCGGCTCGAACGAGCGGAGCATGTCGATGACCGGCTTCGGGAGCGCGCGCGCCGCTGCCATCGCGCTGCTCAAGCTCGTCAGCTCGGCGCGACTGGGCAGTCGACCGTTCCAAAGCAGATAGGCGATCTCTTCGAACGACGCGTTCGCGGCGAGATCGGCGATGTCGTATCCGCGATACGTCAGACGTCCTTCGTCGCCGGCGACGAGACTGATCGCGGTCGATCCGACGACGACGCCTTCGAGGCCGGGGTTGACCGTCACGCTGCTGTTCTTGACGGAGATGCCCTTTCACGCGCACTGCGAGCGGCTGTGAACGTTCACTCGCCGCGCTGGACGCACCTCCAGCATCGCCTTAGCGGCGCTTCACGCGCGTGAAAAGCGCTCGCGACGGAAGCGTGAGATGTCGACGCGCGGAGGACGATCGAGTGCGATGTCGGCGACGACCGCGCCGAGCAGCGTGCCGAACTTGAACGCGTGACCGGAACAGCCGCCGACGAACGCGCAACCGGGAATGCCTTCGACCGAGTCGACGATGAAATCCTCATCCGGCGTCACCGAGTACAAACACGTCTTCGCGAATATCACTTCGCCGTCGGCGAGCGCAGGAAAACGGCGGCGTGCGTATGCGCGCGTCCGCTCGATCTCGCGATCGTCGATCGTTCGATCGACCCGATCGGGATCGACCGTCGGTCCGAAGTCGTGGCTCGCGAACTTCACGCCGTCGACGTCGCCGTGGCGCGGAAAGCCGTACCAGTTCTCGGCAGCGTCGATCCAGATGGGCATCGCGCCCGGCTCGAACATCGCGGCGTCGCGCGTCGGCGCTATGTACGCATATTGCTGACGCGTGACGCGGATCGGCAGACGCAAGTCTTCGAACATGGCCGGCGTCCAGGGACCGGCGCAGACGACGGCGCGATCGAAGATCTCGCGCTCGCCCGCGATATCGATCGCGACGCCGCCACCGGGCGCGCGCGCGATCGCGCCGGCTCTGCGACCGGTGACGAACATCGCGCCGTCACGACGCGCCGCCTCGACCGCCGCACGGACGCAACGCGACGCGCGCAGGCTGCCCGCGGATCCGTCGATGATGCCCGCTTCATCGTCGCGAAATCGGAATGCGGGAAACCTTGCGCGCAGCGCTTGCGCGCCGAGCAGCTCGGCGGGCTCGCCGATCGCTTCCAAGCCGCGCCGCGCGGCGGCGAGGCGCTCGTGATCGCGCGGTCCGAAGTATAGGCCGCCGAGCGTGTCTATGAGATGAACGCCTGTCGTGCGCTCGAGCGCGCGCCACAGATCATACGCAAGAGGCATGAGCGCCGTGTAATACGGATCATCGTAGAAGCGTCGAATGATGCGCGAATCGCCGTACGAGCTGCCGCGATCGTGATCGATGTCGAACTGCTCGAAGACGGTGACGTCGTGGCGCTGCGACGCGAGCTCGAACGCTGCGCACGCGCCGATAATGCCTGCGCCGACGACTGCTACCTTCATCGAGTCACGGGACAGGCGAAGGCGCAAGCTGCCTGCCGTGCGAAAACCATAAGCGTGCAGTCAGAACAGCCGGCCCCCGGCTCATCGGCGCGCATCCTCTTCCTCTATTCCGACACCGGCGGCGGTCATCGCGCAGCGGCGCAGGCGATCGACCGCGCGCTCAAAGCGTTGCCCGGCGGCACGTCGATCGAGACGAATCAAGTCGACGCGTTCGCGTCTTCGTGGTTTCCGCTCCGCGAAGGCGTCGCCTCCTACGGCACGATGCTCAAGGTGCAGCCGAGCCCGTATCCAGCGATCTATCATCTGACGAACGGCCGCACGCGCTTCCGCGTGATCGCCGAACTCGGCATGCCGTTGATCCGACGCAGCTTCCGGCGCATGCTCGCCGCCATCCGGCCGGACATCGTCGTGTCGGTCCATCCTCTGCTCAACACGTTCGCGCGTCGCCTGATCCACTCGATGCGCATCGATGCGTCGCTCGTCACGGTCATCACCGATCTCGTGACGATCCATCACAGCTGGACGACCGGTGCTGCCGCCGACGAGTACGTCGTTCCCTCGCCTGAGGCTGGTGCGCTCTGCGTCGAACGCGGGATTCCGCCGACGCGCGTCCACGATCTTGGTCTACCGATCAGAGCCGGATTCACGCCTCGCATCGGCACGGGCGCGGAAGCGAAGGCCGTTATCGGACTCGACGATAGGCGGACGCTTCTCGTCATGGGCGGCGGCGAGGGCGGCGGCAGACTCAAGCATCTCCTAGCCGACATCGCGCCGACGGTACGCACGCTCGGTCTGCAGCTCGTCGTCATAACCGGACGCAACGAACAGCTGCGCAAACACCTCACCGAGAACGTCGCGGACTTCGGCCGGGGTGCGCAGATCCTCGGGTTCGTCGAGAACGTCGCCGACTACATGCGCGCCGCCGACCTTCTGCTGACGAAAGCCGGACCCGGTGCGATCGCCGAAGCTGCAGCGACCGGACTGCCCGTCGTGCTGTACGAGTACATCTCGGGCCAGGAAAAGGGCAACCTCGACTACGTACGCTCGCGTGGCGCCGGTGTTGTGGCGCTCGACGACGCATCGGTCATCGCAGCGCTCGATAGGCTATTCGCACCAGCATCGGCCGAGCTCGAAGGCATGCGCGTACGCGCTTTGCGAAGCGCACGCCCGAACGCGGCGCACGACATCGCGTGCTTTTTGATGGAAATGCTCGATCGGGCGGCCGCGGTCAGAACGAGCGGGCGGCGCGTAAGGCCTTGATCCCGCCCAGAAAGGCGAGCACCGCTCCGCCGACCGCACCTGCGTCGTTGCCCAATGCCGCCGAAACGATCTTCGTATCTTTCGGCGCCATCGTCGTCAGCACGTCGACGCGCCGCTTCAGCGGCACCGCCAGCATCGCACGGTCGGTCTGACCGACACCGCCGCCGAGCGCGACCATCTGCGGGTTCGTGAAAGCGACGATGTTCGCGACGCCGATCGCGAGATCGTCGAGATAGCGCTCCCACGCGGCGGCGCCGTGCGGATCGCCCGCTGCCGCCGCCTTCACGATCATCTTGCTGCCCCAATCGGCAGGCTTGCGCTGGAGGAAGAGCATGCTGCGCGGAAACGATGGCGCGACGGCAAGCGCGTGACGGAGAAGTCCGGTACCCGAGGCTTGCGCCTCGAAACAACCGACTTTGCCGCACATGCAGATGAAGCCGGTGTCCGGCCGGATCTGGTGATGACCGACTTCGCCCGCGCCCATGCCGTGTCCGAGGATGAGCTTACCGCTCGCGACGATGCCACCGCCGATCCCCGTGCCGATCGTGATGAGCGCGAAGTCCTGCGTGCCCTTGCCGCAACCGTGGACGTATTCACCGAGCGTGGCGGAGCGCGCGTCGTTGAGGATGTGGACGCGCTGACCGAGCCGGCGCTTGAGCGCCGCGCCGAGCGGCACGTTCTTCCACTCGAAGTTCGGCGACCAGCGGACGGTGCCGGTCCGCTCGTCGATGTTGCCGGGCGACCCGACGCCGACGCCCTCGACCTTGCGGCCCTTCAGCGACGCCGCCGCCTTACCGACGGCCGTGCCGATTCGGTCGACGACATCGTCGAAGTCGTGCGATTTCAGCTCGTGTTGAAAACGACTGCGGATCTTGCCGCGATCATCGACGGTCGCCGCCATGACGTGCGTGCCGCCGAGGTCGACGCCGATTGCCCAAGCCATCAATCAACTCCAAAGCCGAAGAAGCCTTGTTCGAAACGTGCCCAGGACAGGACTCGAACCTGCACCGGTGTTACCCGACTAGCCCCTCAAACTAGCGCGTCTACCAATTCCGCCACCTGGGCACGAAAAAACACCGGACCACATTATAGCATCAACGAACGTTCGGGTCCAGCGCGTCGCGCAGTCCGTCGCCCATATAGTTGATCGCGAGGACGGTCGCGAAGATGCACAGGCCGGGATAGACCGCCGCCCACCAAGCGATGGAGACGTTCTCCTGCGCGTCGGAGAGCATGTTGCCCCACGACGCGGTCGGCGGCTGGATGCCGAAACCGAGGAACGAAAGCGCGGATTCCAGGATGATGACGTTCGCGACGTCGAGCGTCGCCTGGACGATGATCGGCGCGACGGCGTTCGGCAGCAAGTGCCGCATGATGATGCGGTTGTCATTGCTCCCGATCGCGCGCGCGGCCTCGCAGAACTCTTTCTCCCGCAAGCTCAAGAAAGCGCCGCGCACGAGCCGCGCGACCGGCATCCACGAGAGGAAGCCGATGATGAGGACTATGCTCGTGGGGTTCAGCGCCGCCTTCGTCGACGAGGCGGCGACGATGCCGGTGAGCACCAGTAGCAACGGCAAAAGCGGGATCGACAAGAACGTGTCGGTCAACCGCATCATCGCCCAGTCGATCCAACCGCCGTAGTAGCCGGCGATAGCCCCGACGATCGTGCCGAGCACGACCTCGATGAGGACCGCGAAGATCGCGACCGTCAGCGAGATGCGGCCGCCGAACAGCATACGCGCCCATAAGTCGCGGCCGAGGTTGTCCGTGCCGAGCCAATGACCGAACTGGCCGGGCGCGAGCGGCGTGCCGCTCCAGTTCCCGTCGATCGCGTTCGGATCGAAATGGGTGAAGGCAGGCGCGAAGATGGCGCTGATAGCGATGAGGATGAGCGCGCCCGCACCGGCGAGCGCGAGATAGTGCCGGCGGAACTTCCGCCACGCCTGGTGTCGTTCGCGTGTGAACTCGGCCTCGTGCGCCTCTTGCAGCGTGCTCTCTTCCGAGCCCGGGGTCCGCATGGGAAGCAATACCTGTCGCATCGCCATCTTAGTCGTACTTCACCCGCGGGTCGAGCCAACCGTACGCGAGGTCGGCGACCAGATTGAAGATCACGACCAGCGCCGAGATCAAGACGAGGTAGCCCATGAGGAGCGAGAAGTCTTGCTGGTAGAGCGCCGTGATGAAGAGCCGGCCCGCGCCCGGCCACGCGAAGATCGTCTCGGTGATCACGGCGCCGCCGACGACGCCGGGCAGCGCGAGCGCGAGCACGGTGACGACCGGCATGAGCGCGTTCTTCAAACCGTGCTTGAAGATGATCTTCCAGTAGCTGAGTCCCTTCGCCGCGGCGGTTCGCATGTAGTCCGTGTGGAGCACTTCCTGCATCGAGGCGCGTGTGAAGCGCGACCACGTCGCGATCTGGATGAGCGAAAGCACGGTCACCGGCAAGATAAGATGCCGGAGGCCGTCGACGAAGCCGCCGCCGTCGGTTTCGTAGCGCCCCGCGGAAGGGAGGCTGAAGTCGATGCGGTAGTCGGAGAACGGGATTCGGAAGTGGATGCCGTTGACCGCGAACGCGATCTGCAAGAGGATCGCGAACCAGAACGTCGGCATCGACATTCCGAAGAACGCGAAGGTCGTGACGAAATAATCCCACAACGAGTACGGACGGACCGCCGCTAGGATTCCGAACGCCAACCCGATGACGAGCGAGACGACGAGCGAGATGCCCATCAGTTCGAGCGTCGCAGGCAGCCGTTCGGCGATCGCCTCCGTCACCGTCGTCGAGTTCATCGTCGACCAGCCCCAATCACCGCGCACGTACGCACCGAGCCACGAAAGGTATTGGATGTACACCGGTCGATCGAGCCCGAAATTATGTCTGAGCCGCTCGATATCGGCCTGCGTGATGTGCGGGTTCTGCATGTACGGCGCAAGCGGACCACCCGGCATGAAATGCAGGATGGTGAACAGGATGATACTGATGAAAACCATCAGCGGAATCGCCTGAAGCAGGCGCCGTATCGTGTAGATCAGCACGTGGACTCCGGGCCTTCTGCCGTCCGCCTAGGCCGGCCTGCTCGCTTCGGCGCTACGGGCGCCGCTGTGACGTCAAGCGGCGCCCGCTCGGACCTCGTATGTCGGCGGACAACACCCAGCCGTATTTGCCGCGCGCGTCTCCCGATACGACCCGGACCCCGATCAAGTAGATGGTCGACGCTCCCGAAGGGTCGCCCGAGGCGCTCGGACGGATCACCTGCTTGCGGCAGCCGAGCGCGAACGCCTTGCTGAAAGCGTGGACGAGCACCGTGTGTTTGAGGACGGTCTGGACGTCGTAATCGCCGGACGCGTAGCGGACGAGCCGGTCGGCGGAATCCCAGAGGAAGACGTCGGGATCGAGTTCTTGCGAAACGAGCACGAGCGCGGCGCCGCGTGAGACCGGGCACGCATTTGCAGAATGGCCGCTCGCGAACACGAAGCAGAGCGCGAAAACGGCGACGCGCACAGCGCGGGTGACGCGTTCGGGCATTTTCAGATGCAAGATTCGAGCGGCCGGCCGACGCATCCCGCTCGATATGGATGAAATCGTCGCAGCGTTCGCCGCCGTCGAGATACGAGCTGGCACCGTGCTTGAGGCCGAGCCGATCGCCGGCGCACGCAAACCTTCGTACAAGCTTCGGATCGACTTCGGCCCCTCGACGGGCACACGCACTTCGAGCGCGCAGTTGACGCGGCGCTACCAAGCGAGCGAGCTTGTCGGCAAACAAGTGCTGGGTGTCGTCAATTTGCCGGTGAAGCGCATCGCAGGCGTCGCGAGCGAGGTGTTGACGCTCGGTGTTGAGGACGAAGCCGGCGCGGTCGTGCTCGTCGTTCCTGAAGCCGCGGTGCCCAACGGCGCGCGGCTGTATTAGCGCCTAGCCTCGGATCTGGCGCAATACGTATTGGAGGATGCCGTCGTGGCGGTAGTATTCCGCTTCGTCCGGCGTGTCGATGCGTGCCGTCGTCGTGAACTGCTTCTTCTTCCCGGCGGAGTCGGTCGCGGTGACGGCGATCTTCGCGCCGGGCTTGACGCCGCCGGCGATGCCGGCGAAATCGTACGTCTCCTCGCCGGTGAGCCCGAGCGATTCAGCCGATTCACCGGTGGCGAATTCGAGTGGCAGTATCCCCATGCCGATGAGATTGCTCCGGTGGATCCGCTCGAAGGTCTCGGCGAGCGCGGCAACGACGCCGAGCAGTCGCGGGCCTTTCGCGGCCCAGTCGCGCGATGAACCCGCACCGTACTCCTTGCCGGCGATGACGATGAGCGGCACGCCGTCCTTCTGGTAGCGCATCGACGCATCGTAGATCGTCATCTGTTCGCCGTCTGGCATGTGGCGCGTGAAACCGCCTTCGGTGCCCGGCGCGAGCCGGTTGCGCAGCCGCACGTTCGCGAACGTGCCGCGCACCATGACCTCATGGTTGCCGCGGCGTGCGCCGTACGAATTGAAGTCTTTCGGTTCGACACCGTGGTCGATGAGATATTTGCCGGCGGGCGTCGACTTCGGTATGCTGCCCGCTGGGGAGATGTGGTCGGTCGTCACGCTGTCGCCGACGTATGCGAGCACGCGCGCTCCGCGTATGTCCGCCCGCGGCTGCGCTTCGCGCGGCATGCCGTCGAAGAACGGCGGCCGTTTGACGTACGTCGATGACGGACTCCACTCGAATCTCGTTCCGGCCGGGACCGCCATCGACTTCCAGCGCTCGTCGCCGCCGAACGCGTCGGCGTATTGGATGCGGAACATCGACTCGGCGACGCATTCCGCGACGACTTTATTGATCTCCGCCGATGACGGCCATAAGTCGCGCAAGTAGACCGGCTTGCCGTCGGTCGTGCCAAGCGGCTCGTCGACCAAGTCGAAGTCCATCCGCCCGGCGAGCGCATATGCCACGACGAGCGGCGGCGAAGCGAGATAGTTCGCTCGCACTTGGGGGTGGACGCGGCCCTCGAAGTTGCGGTTGCCGGAAAGCACCGAGCAGACGATGAGGTCGTTGTCGTTGACGGCCTCGGCGATCGGCTCGGGCAGCGGCCCGCTGTTGCCGATGCACGTCGTGCAGCCGTAGCCGACGAGGTAGAAGCCGAGCTTTTCGAGATAGGGCGTGAGGCCGGCCTTGGCGAGGTAATCGGTGACGACTTTCGATCCGGGCGCGATGCTCGTCTTCACCCACGGCTTCGACGAGAGGCCGGCCTCGACGGCTTTCTTCGCGAGCAGCCCCGCGCAGACGAGGACGCTCGGATTCGAGGTGTTCGTGCAGCTCGTGATCGCCGCGATGACGACGGCGCCGTCGGAGATCTTCTGAGCCCCTGATGGCCCCGCGTACGTGACCGTCCGCTTGCGGGCCATCAGCGAGAGCGCTTCGTTGCCTTCGGGATCGAAGGTCGCCATCTGCGCGACCTTCGCTTCGCGCCGCTCGGCCATCTGCGCGAACGCGTCGCAGAACGACGGCTTCGCTGACTTGAGCGCCACGCGATCCTGTGGACGCCGTGGTCCCGCGAGACTTGGCTCGACCGTCGCGAGATCGAGATGCATGACGTCCGTGAAGATCGGATCGGCGATATCGTCGGTGCGGAATATCCCTTGCGCTTTCGCATAGTCGCGGACGAGCGCGACGTGTGCGGCCTCGCGTCCGGTGAGGCGGAGATACGTCAACGTCTCTTCGTCGATCGGGAACAGCGCGGCGGTCGCGCCGTATTCGGGGCACATGTTGCTGACGGTCGCGCGGTCGGCGAGGCTGAGCGTGCTCAAGCCTGAGCCGAAAAACTCGACGATCTTGCCGACGACGCCGCGCTTGCGCAGCATTTCGGTGCACGTGAGGACGAGGTCGGTCGCGGTCGCGCCCTCGCGCATGCGGCCGGTGATCTTGAAACCGATGACGTCTGGGACGAGCATCGAAACGGGCTGGCCGAGCATCGCCGCTTCTGCTTCGATGCCGCCGACGCCCCAGCCGAGGACGCCGAGCCCGTTCACCATCGTCGTGTGCGAATCGGTGCCGACGAGCGTGTCGGGAAACGCGATCGCTTCGCCGTCCTTGCTTTCGAGGAAGACGACGCGCGCGAGATACTCGAGGTTCACTTGGTGGACGATGCCTTGATCGGGCGGCAGCGCGCGAAAACGTCGCAGCGACTGCTGTCCCCACTTCAACAGCTGATAGCGTTCGCCGTTGCGTTGGAACTCGAGCTCCGCGTTGATCTTGAAGGCCTCGCGCGAACCGAACGCGTCGGCGATGACCGAGTGGTCGATGACGAGCTCGACGTCTTGGAGCGGGTTGATGCGGTCGGGATCGCCGCCCATCTCGGCCATCGCATCGCGCATCGCGGCGAGATCGACGACGCACGGCACGCCGGTGAAATCTTGGAGCAGCACGCGAGCTGGACGAAACGCGATCTCACGCTGCGGCGGTTTTTTCGGATCCCAGTTCGCGAGCGCTTCGATGTGCGCTTTGTCGACGGAGCGGCCGTCCTCGTGACGGAGCAGATTCTCGAGAAGGATCTTCAGCGCTACCGGCAAGCGTTTGACGTTTGGTCCGACGGCCTCGACTTTGTGATATGAGACCTTCTTGCCCGAGGATTCGAGCGTCGTCTTCGCGCTGAAACTGTCCATGCCGGTCGCCACTGTCTCGTCCTTTCCGATGTAGTAGGCCGACCGCAGGTCGGCAAGCCGAGCTTCGCTCGGCCTACTACTATTCTACTCCCCTTGCACCACCGAGTAGCCCGGCGCGCCGTCGAAGGCGTAGAGATTCTCCGTCTTGATCGAGTCGAACCCGGCGCCCTCGATCCACCCGAGCAATGCTGCGATCTCAGATTGTTTGATGGTTCCGTTCGCGGTCTTCGACTTGAAGCGCAGCCGCCATTGATCGGTGCAGAACGTCTCGGGCAGGCCGTCCGGCCACACCTTCGTGCCGCGATTCATGATCGCGGCCAGACGCAGCGCTCCACCGCCGAGCCGTGCTGCGATATCGTCTGCTTTTCCGCCGGCGAGATCGATGAAGACGTCGACGCCGACGAGCGTCTTCGACTGGGTCTTTGACGACGCCGCTCCGACGGACGGCGGCTTTGCGGCCTCGACCGCATAAGCCACCGGCTTCAGCTTCTCAGGCTTTTGCCCGACGCGCGCGACGACGGCTTGCGCGAACTCCTTCGTGCCGACTTTTTCTTTGCTCACCTGCGGATCGAAGATATCGTACGTGTGGATCCCATCCTCGATCGTCCGCAGCCACGCGTTGTGGACGAGCGTCGCGACGTCGCCTTGTCCGATATGGACGAGCATGAGCACGCCGCCGAGCAACAGACCCGATGGGTTAGCCATGTTCTGACCGGCGCGGCGCGGCGCCGATCCGTGGATCGCTTCGAACATCGCACACGACTCGCCGATGTTCGCGGAGCCGGCGAGTCCGACTGAGCCGGCGATCTGAGCGGCGACGTCGGATAAGATGTCGCCATACAGATTCGGCAGCACGACGACGTCGAACGCCTCCGGGGTGTCGGCGAGCTTCGCCGCGCCGATGTCGACGATCCAATGCTCGTGCTCGATGTCGGGATACTCCGCCGAGATCTCATCGAAGATCTTGTGGAATAGACCGTCCGTGATCTTCATGATGTTGTCTTTAGTGAAGCACGTGACTTTTTTGCGGCCGTTGCGCTTCGCGTAGTCGAATGCGAAGCGTACGATCTTCTCGGAGCCCGGGCGGGAGATGAGCTTGAGACACTCGGTCATGCCCTGCGTCTGCCGGTACTCGATGCCGCCATAGACGTCTTCTTCGTTCTCGCGGACGATGACGACGTCCATCTTCGGATGCTTCGTCCGCACGTACGGCGCGTACGACACGCACGGCCGGACGTTCGCGTACAGACCGAACACCGTGCGCGTCGTGACGTTGAGGCTCTTGTAACCGCCGCCTTGCGGCGTCGTGATCGGCGCCTTCAAGAATACTTTGGTCCGGCGCAGGCTTTCCCACGCGTTCGGCGCGATGCCGGCGGAATTGCCGGCGAGATAGACCTTCTCGCCGACTTCGATGACTTCGATATCGAGGCGCGCGCCCGCGGCTTTCAGGATGTCGAGCGTCGCATGCATGATCTCGGGACCGATGCCGTCGCCGTACGCGACCGTGATCGGTGTGTTCGTCGCCATGTGGGCCGTTTTCGGTCGGGTGCGACGGGCGTCCTATCCCGAGCGTCGTCGCTGAAGGGCGCAAAGTCGCATTGGACAAACGACAGCGGTGATGAGCAGCGCAAACATCGTCACCGCGACGTTCGACCTGACGCGCAATGCGACCGCGGCGGTCGACTGGTTCTTGAATCAATCGATCGATCGCGACGCGGTGAGCGTTCGCGTCGCCGGTGCGGGCGAACAGCCCCGGCCGCCGCAAGCCGGCGACAACCGTCGCGCGGACTTGACGTGGTCAGTGAGCGTCGACTTATCGCGCACGCGGCTGAACAAGCGCATCGTCGTCGAGACGATGAAGCGCGAAGGCGGAAGAGTCTAAGGGTTCGTGGGTTAGTTCGCGAGCGTTGCGAGGAGCAGCTTCGCGCCGCCGAAGTGGAACGGCAATTCTCCGACGCCCTGCATGCCCGCGCGCCATTCGTCGTCTTTGAGGAAGATGCGCGCGACCGGATCGCCGAGCGAGTCGTAGACGAAGAACGTCTGACCGGTCTCGTCGTATCGATAGTCGTGGACGCGACCCGCTTGATCTTTCGGCGCTAGATA
Organism: Candidatus Eremiobacteraceae bacterium; assembly: GCA_035710745.1. Taxonomy (NCBI): domain Bacteria; kingdom Bacillati; phylum Vulcanimicrobiota; class Vulcanimicrobiia; order Candidatus Eremiobacterales; family Candidatus Eremiobacteraceae; species Candidatus Eremiobacteraceae bacterium. The sequence goes on from DASTCX010000025.1 coordinate 124,680, forward strand.
GAAGCCGACGTGGGTCGCCCTGTACGCGTACGCGTGAGGATCCGACGCGCTCGCGAAAAGCGCATCGACGATGATGCGTCGCGCGAGCGGAAGGCCGATCTTGAATTCGGTCACGGACGGCCGTCCAAGCGTACACCGGACCGCGCGAAAGATGCGCGGTCCGTCGTGGCGCGCTCGCGCGTCGTCCACTTCATGCGGCCGCGTTCGCGCAGATTCCAACGCTTGCCTTGCGCGATACTCGCGGTGTGACTGGGCCCATGTTCGAGCGATCATGGGCCTATCGATGCGACGTTAGGCCCTCACCGCGTCGAGCGCTGGGCCTTCGCCGATGGCGCAGACCGCCGCGGCATCCCAGCGGATGCGTTCGCGCACGAACTCGTTGAATTGCGCGATGCCAACGCCGTCGAGCATCTCGCGCTCCCGAGCCGGCGTCACGAGCGGCTGGTCGATGAGCGTCAGCTCTGCATAACGTGCGGCGTTCGCCATCGGCCATTGCGCGCCGAGATCGATCTGCGCCGCGAGCGCTTCCTTGCCCCGCGAGAACTCGTCGGCGCTGAATCCTCGCGATGTGTCTTCTAGTAGTCGCTTCATCTCTCGCACGGCAACCCCGGCTCTATTGCGACCGACTGCGGCCATCGCGCTCATGACGCCGACGTCCGAATAGAAGTCGAGAGTCGCATAGACCTCGTACGCAAGACCCATGCGTTCCCGCATACCGTCCCATAGACGGCTGCCGTCGCCATCGCCGATCAGCACTTGCGCGAGCTGCGTCTGGAGAACCGCATCGTAGCCGTCCGGATACGACGGCGTCGTCGTCGACGCGGAGAACCACACTTGCGACGTGCCTGATCGACGAAGCACCTTCGATCGGCGTCGCTGAAGCCCGGCGGGAGCGAGTTGCGCAGCCACGCGTCGCCGCGGCGTCGCGGCGATCGCGGACGTCGTCCATCCGCCGAAGTGCCGGCGAGCAAGCGCGAGCATATCGCGCTCGCTCAGTGCACCGGCCACGCTCAACACGGCGTTGCGCGGGTGGAAATAGCGGCGATGGTATCGTCTGACCTGGTCGCGCGTGATCTCGCGGATCGTCGCGCGCTTGCCCCCTATGTCACGACCCATCGGATGTGGACCCCAAAGTGCGGCGTCTGCCAGCACCTCGATGCGCTTGCTCGGATCGTCTTCCCAATCGCGAAGCTCTTCGAGCACGACGAGGCGTTCGGTCTCGATGTCGTCGGCCGCGAAACGGGGCCGCTGTGCAACGCTTGCGATGAGCGCGAGCGCCTCGTCCGCTTTTGGCGACGGAACTGTGCCCGAGATAGCGATCGACTCTTTGCTCGTCGCCGGGTCGAAGCGGTTGCCGCAGCGTTGCATGGAAGCCGCCAGCTGTTGGCGCGAGTAGTCGTCGGTCGACTTGAAGACCAGGTGTTCGAGGAAGTGGGCGAGCCCGTTCGCACGAGGCGGGTCGTAGATGGATCCGGCCTTGACGGCCAGCGTGAAGCTGACGCTGCCGGCGCTGGGCATTGGCGCAGCGACGACGCGGAGGCCATTGCGCAGCCTGAACGAGCCGGGCGCTGGAGTTCGAAGCGGGCGGGGCATGGGGGTGGACCTTTTCCGGGGGTTTTTGAGATGGCGGAGGCTTCTATTATTCTGTCCTAGCGAGGGGTGGGTCCGTTTCGGCTAGGGACGCTCATACCATGGCTTTCCCGCGTCATGCCGGGACGTCTATCGCCCGACGTCCCGCTGTGATACGATTTTGGCATGAGACAGTTGCTTAGGGCGGCAGCCATCGCTGTCTTCGTGACCGCTACCGCGTCGGTCGCTGACGCTGGAACGACTGGCGGCATTAGCGGCCACGTGACCTGGAAGGGATCGGGCATCCCTCTAGCAGGCATCGTGGTTGAGGCTTGTTCCTTGAGCGATCTTGCGATGACGCGAACGAACGCGCGGGGCTTTTACTCGTTCGTTTCGCTCGCGCCCGACCGATACGAAGTCTACTTCCTAGTTCCGTTGCACCCCGCGATGTGGTCAGCGGTTCACGTCTCAGCAGATGCAATGACGACTCTAGACGAGCACGCCTGTCCAGGTATCTGCGAACATGTGGGGCCGCCGCCACCGCCAGCAAGACCATCGAGTAGCGCATGGACGATAGACGACTACGATGTCAAGCCCGTGCGCCATTCGTCATGCGAACTCGGCACGCAACGTTCACGCGCCGAGCTTCGCTCGGCCTACTACACTCCGAATTGGAAGGGCCGCGGCGGTCGACCGTAAAGGTCGACCGCTTCATCCTATCCAGAGCTGAGTTGAGCGAGCGTTTGTTGCGCCTGGACCGTTTGGAATGGGTTGAAGCGCGGATTGATCGCTAAGGCAAGCTCGAGGCGCTTTCGGGCTTCAACTCGATAGCGGCAGTGGAGCGCGATGATGCCGGCATGGTATTGCAGCTTGGCATCCTCCGTGCCGAGGCGAACCGCGCGCTCCGAATGCGCTCGCGCTTCCTCCCATTTGCCGGCGGCTGCAAGCGTCCAGGCGAGCGTGTCTTCCGCGTAGATGTCGTCGCGGCGCGCGAGGTCGCGGCGCGCTATCGCCACGGCGTCATCGGCACGAAGCCCGTGGTCGGCGTAGAACATCGCGATGAGCCGGTCGTTCATGCCCTGCGCGTTGCCGATGCGCTCGATCGCATAGATGAGATCGAGCGTTTGCGCAGCATCGCCACGCCTGCCGAGCGCGAGCTGCGCATCGTATTCATAGCCGAGCACTTCGGGCAGCGGATAGACTTCCGCGCCTTTCGTCGCGAACGCGAGCGCATTCGTCCAGTCGCCTTTCGCCCAGTACGCCTTGGCGAGCCCATCGTAGCCGTGCCAGTAGCCCGGGAAGATCGAGAGCGATTCCTTATAGCGCGAGATAGCCGCCTGCGTATCGCCGGCTGCGAATGCGAGCTCTCCTTGACGCCAATGCGACCAGGCTCGCGTCTCGGCGGGATTGTCGACGACCTCATCCATCCGGCGTTGCACACCATCGATGATCGTGCGCGCGGACGAGAGGTGGCCGGTCAGTTCGTCGTAGCGGGCGAGCGCGATATCCCAATTCGGATCGTCGCTGCTCGGACGTGACGTCAGCGCGTCCTTCGCAGCTGAATAATCGCCGATTTCCATGTCGATGTTGGCGACCGTCGCGCGCGCCGTGAAGCTGGACGGGACGATACGCGACGCCTCTTTCGCATAGACGAGCGCGGGCCGCATTTGATGGAAAGCGGTCAGCGCCGAGGCCATCGCCATGTCGGCGTTGATGTTGTAGCGCGGCTGGAGCGCGAGCGAGTGCTTCGCCTCGTTTTCGGCTCGGAGCAGATCGCCGACGTCCGCGCGTTCGCGATAGCGCTGGAGGTACTGTCCAGCGAGCATCGTCGCGATGATCTGGTCGCGCGAGTTGCGCTTCGTATCCGCTTCGTACGTCGCGACGAGCGCGTCGCGGTTCGCGTAGTCGGCGATGACCGGCGCGGCGGTCCAAGCCGGCGCCGGTACCACGTCGGGGGTGGATGCGCTAGCGCGCATGAACGCCGGCCATGCGACGAGCGCGGCGACGGCGATCGCCGCGACAGACCAGATGACCCGGGCGTTCATGCGTGCCTCTTCCTTTAGTATGGGGTGTTGACGTAGGGGAAGGTCGCGCTGTAGGCTTGCGCCGTTCCGACGTTGTCGGTCGTCAGGCACGGCGACTCGTGGTGGTCGTCGGGTACGACGCCGAGCGCGGCGAGTGTGTTGCCGAAGATCGCCCCGAGCGAGATGTCTATGACGTCGTCGTTGAGCCACCGGCCGCCGAACGTGTTTCCGGTGGCGCCGCCCGTCTCGACGCCGAGATACGCGCCGCATGGCGTGTTCGGCGTGCCGCAACCCGCGACGGTCTTGCTCAGATCCGCCTGCATCTCGTCGGGGGTGAGGATCGAGGCGAGCGTCGTCGAGGTCGTCGTGTCGCGTCCTGCGTCGTTCTCCATGAACGTCACGATCGAGTCGTGGAGCAGGTTGTCTTGCGTCGGTGCCGAGCGGTTCGACTGGTCGTGGTTAGAGAAGTTCTCGAACGCCTCTTTGACGGCCGGTCGCGACAGACGTTCGATCTGGACGTACGTGGACTTGTGCCCGGCCGCCGGCAGCGAAGACGACGAGGTCGTGCAGCCTGCCGCGCCGATCGCGAGGAGCGCGCCGAGCGCCGCTGCGCGGAGAGTGATCGATCCGTTATGCATCTTCATATCCTCCTAGTTGCCGCTCGTCGTGCTCGTCGTCGCCCAGACGCCGATGTGGCCGCTGCCGAGCATCGACTTCGGGACTTCGACGACGATGGCGATGACGTTGAACTGGTTCGAAGAGAGGAAGTCCTGCGACGCCGTCGTCGCGCAGCCGTGCGGATTGCCCGGCGCGAAGCCTTGGAATCCGATGCCCGGATTCGGCGGTCCAGGATTCGGTTGGTTCTGATAGTCGCGATCGGGCAGGATCTGGAAGAACCGCGCGAGATCGAAGAAGAACGGGTCCTTCGCGTCACCCGCGAACACTTTGACGCCGTTCGAGAGCGGCGTGCCGGTGCGATCGTTGAACGTCACGGTCCCGACCTTGGTGACGAGCTTCGATGTCGTGCCGGTCAGCACCGGAGCCGACGGCCCGTAGACCTCGATCGACTGACCCGTACCCGAGTGCTTCGCCTTGAGCTGCAGCACCTGGTCCTCGATGCCGTCGCCGTTCGTGTCGATCTTGAGCTGATAGAGCACGGCCGGATCGAGCGCATCGGCGCCGAGGTTCGCGTGCGAGATGAGCGGGAAGACGTCCATCTGAAGCACGACATTGCTCGAGTTGTCCGGCGCCTGATAGACGAAGACGTCGGTGATGTCGGCTCCCGGGCGGTTGACGACGGTCATCGAATCCTGATGATCGGAGCCTGCCGCCGGATGAGCCAGATAGATGAAGACCGCGCCGGACAGAGCGATGATGGTCGCCGCAACGCCGGCAAGACGCGCTGGTCTCATTTGGGTTTCCTCCTTGTGCCGGACGCCGCTACGCGACGGCCGTCGGGTGAGTAGCCGCGCTCGCAACCGGTGTCGAACGCACGCTAGCGTACGTCCAGACGAAGACGGCGAGCAACGAAGAGACGAGAATGCCGCTCACGGCGATGTCGGGCACCGGCGATCGCCAGCCGAGCGTTTGCGCCAGCTCGTAGCCGCCGACCAAGAGCGCGAGCCCCGTGACCGCCACGATCCAGACGCGAGTCGCGCGAACGGTCTCTAGAGCCGGTCGTGCGCACAGTTTGTGTACGAGCATGCTGTCAAGCGTGTCCGTGACGGCCATGCCGAGCGAGAAGATGACTCCGATGAGCGCGGCGATGATGATGCCGCCGCCGGCGGAGAACGCGAGCGCGTACGTCGCGATCTGGCTCGACGTGTCGAAGCCGAGGCCGAAGAGCAAACCGACTGGGATGGCGGCAAGCGGACTCGTCGCCGCGCGAAGGGCGCGCGGGATGAGCGCCGACTTGACGCCTGCGGGAGCCGTCGCGCCGATCTGCAGTTGGCGCAGGTTGAAAGCGGCGATCAGGAAGAGCGTCACGATGCTGACCCACGTCCCGGCCGTCTCGATGAGAGCACCATGGATGGCGATCTTGCTGCCGAGCAATCCGGCGAGCATCGCGATCGCGAGCACCATGATCGAGTGGCCGCCCGCGAACAGCGTGCCTGCGAAGCGGCTCCACTTCGATCGCGCGCCGATCGCGTTACGCGTCAGGTTGTCGATGGCAGCGAGGTGGTCGGGATCGGCGCCGTGACGCAGCCCGAGGGCGAAGACCGTGAACGCGCTCGTCGCAAAGCCGGCCGTGAGAAGAGTCGGCGTCATGAAGCAGCTCCTTGTCGATGCGAGCGCGCGTGCGCATGCGAGTGGCCCGGCGCTAGCGCGAACGTCGCGACTCCGGCGAGCGCGAGCAGCGTCACGACGACCGGTGATGCTTCGATGAGCCCGGCTTGCGCGCTCTGGCCGAGCATGACCGCGCCGATGATGGCGATGACGCAAGCGGAGACGAGCGGCGCAAATGCGGCGGCTTTGTCGAAAAGCGGTCTGCGCGAGATCCACGCCGCGCCGCGGACGAGCGCGATGCCGAGCCCGGTGAGGACCGCGGCCAGACCGATCGAGAACGCGACGACGACCGCGACGCCGTAGCCGATCTCGTGAAGCGCAAGCGCGGCGAGCATGACGACGAGCGCCGCCGGACACGGCGCGATATTTCCAGTCATCGCCGCGAGCATCACACCGCGGAACGATAGCGGCGCGTCGCCGCTCGCGCCGAGCGAATGATCGTGCGAATGATCGTGGCTGTGATGGTGATGATCGTCGTGATCATGACCGTGAGCGACGGCGCGCCGCGCTCGGACGTAACGCGCGAGACTCGACGCCCCAAGACTCGCGACGACGAGCCCTGACGCGAACGTGATCCACGGATAGATCGCCTCGGGAACGATCCAGCGCGCCGCGAACAGAAGCGCGACGCCCAGCAGCAGCACGCCGGCGGTGTGCGCGATCGTCAGGCCGGTCGCGAGCAGCAGCGCTTGCTTCGGCGTGGCACGCGCGCCGACGAGCGAGACCGCGAGCAGCGTCTTGCCGTGACCGGGCTCGAGCGCGTGCAAAGCGCCGAGCCCGATCGCCGCGAGGAGGGTCAAGAGTACGACGAGCGGGCTCGACGCGCCGCGTGCGAGCATGTCGGAGAGCGCGTTGGAGCGGAATTGCGACGGCTGATTCGACGGAAACGTCAGCGCGGTCGAGCTCGCGCCGGCAGTCACGCGCTCGACGCCGCCGGTGAAATCGATGGCGACCGACGTCAGATCGCGCGGCGAGCCGAGCTGCGCGCTCGGATAGTGGCGTAACTCGTCCGTGGGCTCGGTCGCAGGCGCGACGACGACGTCCTTCCAGCCGATCCGGTCCGGAAATGAATCGTCGCTGATCGTGATGCGTGTCGGCGGCGTCGCGATCCGTGCGTGGAAATCTTCGACCCAATAGAGCGTCGGCAACCCGCCTGCCCCTGGCCGTGTGCTGACGCTTGGTTCTTGCGCCGATAGCGCGAGACGCCGGCCATCGGCGTCGACGTCGAGCGACGGCTCGATGATGCCGATCTCATCGTGCGCCCAAGCGCGCAGCTGCGCGGCGTCCATCGATCCGTTCGATGTGCGCGCCCGCATCGTCTGGAATGTCGGGATCTCCGCCATGTCGAGGATGTAGCGCAGATGCAGCTCGTTCGAACGGGCGTCGACCTTGACGAGATGGTTGATCGTGAAGTTGCCGAGCGGATGCGCGCTTGCGGAAGCCGCGTTGGCGGCGATCAGCGCGCCGACGCATGCGACCAGCATCCCCGTCATCCAAGCCGACCGATATCTCACGCTTTCGTCTCCAAACAGAATAGGAATCGATGGTGGCGGCCGGAGGCATACGCAGCATCCGGCCGCCGGTGGGCATGCGCCGTCTAGTAGGGCGCGTTGAGGTACGGGAACGTCTTGCCGTAGGTCTGATGCGGTCCCACGTGGTCGCTCTCGAGCGCCGGCGACTCTTTGCCATCGTCGGGTGCGAGTTTGAGCGCGGGGATCGTATTGCCGAAGATCGCTCCGAGCGAGATGTCGATGATGTCGTCGTTCAGACCGCGGCCGCCGAACTTGCTGCCGGTCGCGCCGCCGGTCTCCACGCCGAGATACGCGGCGGGAGCGCCGGTCTGCGACAGATCAGCCGAGATCTCGTCCGGGATGAGCACCGCCTTCAAGACATTGGCGATGGCGGGCGAGCGTCCGGCGACGGTCGTCGTGAATGTGTAGATGTCGTTTGGAAGAAGCGGATCGTCGATCGGCGTACTTCGGTTCGTGCGATCGTGACTGTCGTACGCTTCGAACGCTTCCTTGACCGCGGGTCGTCCGAGCCGCTCGATCTGCGTCCACGGACCGCCGTTCGAGCTCGTGCTTGTCGTCGCCCATAGATTGATCTTGCCGGGCGAACCGCCGTCGGGCGCGAGCATCGTGCGCGGCAGCTCGACGACGAGCGACAGCACGTTGAACTTGTTCGACGACAAGAAGTCGACACCGGGATTGTTGAAGCCGGTCGCGGTGGGCGCGGGCGCCTTGGCGCCCGGCGCGTGGCCGGCGCGATCGGGGATGATCTTGAAGAACTGCGCGAGATCGAAGAAGAACGGGTCCTTGCGCGGTCCGGCGAAGATCTTCATGCCGTCGTCGAGCGTCGCAGGCTTATCGTAGGCGATGCTACCGCTCTTCGTGACCCACATCGAAGTCGTGCCGGTCTGCGACGGCTTCGCCGGACCGTAGACGTCGATCTTCTGGTCGGCGCCCATACCTTCGGCCTTGAACTGGATGACCTGATCCTCGACGTGATCGCCCGTGTTGTCGATCTTCAACTGGTACATGACGCCGGGATCGAAGAACGTCGAAGGACCCTGACCGGCGGGGATGACGGGATGCACGTCCATGACGAGCACGACGTTCGAATCGTTGTCTGGAGCTGGAAATGCGTAGACGTCGGTGATGTCCGCACCTGGGCGAGCAGCCGTCGTCGGGGAATCGAGATGATCGGACCCGCGCGACGCGTGCGCCCCGTACAGGGTCAACGCGCCCACGAGAAGTGCGACCGCCGCCGCTGCGGCGACGCCCATGAGTCGCTGCGTCAAGTTCGTGTGCCTCCGTTGGTTGGCGGCGATTTTGCGTACGGTCGCCGCCGGTGATCGAAAAGCCGGCGATTCATGGGTGCAACGAGCGATGGTGCTTACCGGATGAGTCTTGCGAGGGCCGGATCACAAGACCACGACGCGGTGATACGAGCGGCGGTCCCACGCGTTAGAGCGGTAGGACCACGACTATGACGATGACGAGGGAGGACGAAGCGCCCGATGCTCGCCTGGCCCGTGCCGTGCACGTGGGAGGTCATGTCGAAGTTCGCGCCGCGACGGCGCGAGCAAGGCCTCGATTTTTGCGAGCGCGAATGGGCGGCGCACATGCAGGACGACGTGCTCATGCGGCGCGTGACGGCCAGCGATCACGACGCGTTCGCGGCGCTATATGACCGGCACGCGGCGCTCGTCTACGGTATCGCGCGGCGGATGCTCTCGGATACGGCGCAGGCGGAAGACGTCGCGCAGTCGGTCTTCCTCCAGTTGTGGGTGCGCCCCGAGCTCTACCGCGGCGGCAATCTCGCCGCGTGGCTCGCACGAGTCGCTCGCAACGCGTGCATAGATATCTTACGCAGTTCGGCCGTGAGGCTGCGCGAGCCCGAGCTTCCTGCCGACGTCGAGGCTGATTCGTCGGTCGACGAAGAGGTCTTCGCAGGTTTGCGCGCGGAGGCGCTCACCGCAGCGCTCGACAGCTTGCCAACGGAACAGCGCACCGCGATCGAGCAGGCGTATTTCTCCGGCCTCTCCTATCGAGAGGTCGCGGAGCGGTCGGGCGAGCCGCTCGGAACGGTGAAGAGCCGGATCCGCATGGGCCTCAAGCGCTTGTGGGAGACATTGCGAGAGAAGGTGCCGTCGTGATCCGCGGCCACGATGAGTCCATGCTCGAGCTCGCCGCGCTTCGCGCGATCGGCGCGCTTGAGCACGACGAAGCGGCGATCATCGACCGTCATCTCGCCGAGTGCGAGCAGTGCCGGTCCGAGTACGCGCGCTCGAGAGCGGCAGGTGCCGCACTCGCGTTCTCGACGGCGACGCCGCCGCCGCCCGAACTTCGGCATCGAGTGCTCAGTCGCGCCGCGAGAATCACGCGCGTGCGCCGCTGGTATCAGCAGACGTCGTGGCGCGCAGCGGCAGCCGCGGCGGTCGTCGTCATCGCGGCCGGTACGTGGTTCGCGACGCACAAGCAACAGCCCGAACAGCGATGGGCCGCGCACTGCACCGCGGCTGCGGCGGCCGATTGCGGCGATCTCGTCGCGAGCGGCGGCGTGCTCCGGCTCGACGCGCGCGGGCTTGCGACGCCGCCCTCCGGCAAGGTCTACCAGGCGTGGGTCATCCCGCCGAAGCAAAACCCGATTCCCGAGCCGACGTTCTCGGTCGATTCGAGCGGCGCCGGGACCGTCGCCATAGATGCCGCGCCCGCGAAGGGCGACATCGTCGCGGTGACGCTCGAACCTGCCGGCGGCTCCAAGCAGCCGACCTCGAAGCCGCTCATCGTCGCGACGATCCAGTGAAACGAGAGACGGGGGGAGCCCGCCGAGCTGCGCTCGGCATACCACATGCTCGTATTAATGCGGAAGGGCCGCGGCGGTCGAGATGAATCTCGACCGCTCCCTGAGACCGCCTACTACATCTAGGCGGCGCGGAGGACGATCGCCGCGTTCAAGCCGCCGAACCCGAAGCTGTTCGACATGACGACGCGTTGCTTCAATGCCATCGGCGTCTCCGGCGAGTAGCGCAGATCGCAGCCGTCGCCCGGCGTCTCGAGGTTGATCGTCGGCGCGACGAGCGCGTCGCGGATCCCAAGCACGCACATCGCGATCTCGACCGCGCCGGTGGCGCCGAGCGCGTGGCCGGTCATCCCCTTCGTCCCCGATACGACGATCTTGTCGGCCGCAGCGCCGAGCGCGGCGCGGATCGCGCGGCTTTCGGTCGCGTCGTTGAGCGGCGTCGACGAACCGTGCGCGCTCACGTGATCGACCTCCGACGGGTCGACGTCGCCGTCGCGCAGCGCAAGCGTCATCGCGCGCGACGCCTCGCGGCCATCTTCGCGCGGCGCGACCATGCTTTGACCATCGTTCGTCAGCGCGTAGCCGACGATCTCGCCATACGGGGTAACGCCTCGCCGCACGACGTCTGCCTCGCATTCGAGCAATAACAGACCCGCGGCTTCCGCCATGACGAACCCGTCGCGGGCCGCGTCGAACGGGCGGCTTGCGGTCGCGGGATCGCCGTTGCGCGTCGACATCGAGCGGATGACGTCGAACGCGTCGAAGATGAGCGGCGTCAGCGGTACCTCGACGCCGCCGGCGAGCGCCGTGCGGCACAGGCCGCTTCGAATCGCGCGGAACGCATCGCCGATCGCGACCGCGCCAGCCGCGCACGAATTCGAGTTGGAGATCGTCGGGCCGTGCAGCCCGAAGTGGATCGCGACGTTGCAGCACGCCGCCGCCGGGAAGACGCTCAAGGCGAGGATCGGGCTGATGGCCCTCGGACCCTTCTCGTAATAGCTCTTGAACTCGCCTTCGGCGAACGCCGCGCCGCCGAGCGCGCTGCCGATCCAAACGCCGAAGTCGCCGTCGTCGCCTTGCGGCGTGTAGTTCGCGTCGTCGAACGCCATCTGGGCCGCTGCGATCGCGAACTGGCTGTAGCGGTCGGTGCGCTGCGTCTCGCGGCGCGACAGCAACGCCGATGGATCGAAGTCGTCGACTTGCCCGGCGACTTGCGAGCGGAACAGCGATGCGTCGAAACGGTCGATCGCCCGCACACCACGGCGGCCGCCGAGCGTTCCACGCCACATCTCGTTCCTGCCCGATCCGATCGGCGTGATCGCGCCGATGCCCGTTATGAAGACCCGATTAGCCATTGCGCTCCTCCGCGAGCTGCTTCATGCGTGCGAGCGTCCGGCCCGCGATCGATTGGATGAAGAAATAGCCGACGATCCGGTGGCCGAACCAGCCGCGCAGCATCGGCCGCACGTGCTCGTCGAGATCGTGAGCGATCGTCACGCGCGTTCCGCCGGGGCAAGGCGCGAACGTCCACGCGACCGACATGCCTTTCGTCCACCCGGACAAGTGTTTGAATTCGATGCGCGGCGTCGACGGATCGAGCGTCTGCAGCGCGGTCCATCGCACCGGGATCCAATCTCGGCGCGCCGCCATCTCGACCTCGCGTTCACGCCCGTTCTCGCGAAGCACCTTCACCCAGCGGTAGTGCGGGAGTATCGCCGGCCACGCCGCCACGTCCTGTGCGAGCTCGTAGATCTTCTGCGCCGGCGCCGCGACGTCGACCGAGCGTTCGAGGTGCATCATGCGATGAGACCGATGAGCGCGCGCGGATTGAGCGCCGTCCGCGCCGGCACCGCGCCGGCGAGCGCCGCGAGCACCGATTCGGCGTGCCCGGGATCGCGGCGGATCGCTCGTTCGGCTCGATCGCGCAGCGGCCGGATTCGGATGACTGCATCGACCGCCGCGGCGAGCATCGTCCGAGGCCGCACCGCGCTCGCTCGCGCGGCGGCGAAATCGCGCCCTATGGTCGAAGACCGCGCACCGCGCAGAAACGCGTCTGCTGCAGTGACGACCGACGACGACGTCTCGAGCGCGATCGCCATGCCCTGACCGACGAACGGATCGAGCAGACCGGCCGCGTCGCCGACGAGCAGCACGCGATCGCGCGCGGCGACGTCGGCCGCATAGCGAAGCGGACCGACAGCGACGCGCCGCTCGAGCTTGTCTTCTTCGAAACGGCATTTGCCTTTCGTCAATTCGACGACCGTCCGATCGGCATCGCTGCCGCGCCGCGCTTCCGGCATGACGAGCATCGAGTTCGCCTTGCCGTTGCCGAGCGGGTTTCGCGCATAGTAGCCTCCAGGACCGACGAACATCTCAAGCGCGTCTTCATCCTTTTGTCCGGTCAGATGGCCGCCGACGGCCCACCGACCGCCGCGCCGGTGACGCCGCGCCATGCCTGCTCGCTGCGCGACCGTCGAAAACGCGCCGTCGGCGCCGACGAGAACGCGACACTCGATCGTCCGGTTCGCGCCGTCGCGATCGCGATACGAAACGACGAGCCGGTCGCGCGATCCTTCGACGTCGAGGAACGCGCCGCCGATCGACGTCGCGCCTGCGCCGCAGGCCGCTTCGAGCAGGATCTCGTCGAAACGGCTTCGTGGGATCGACAGCGCTCCGCGATCCGGCAAGCGCAGCCGCACGGGCTGCGTGCCAAAACCGGAGAGCGCGATAGTGCGCAGCGGAAATGCTTCTGCCGCCATCGCGTCGAGCAGGCCGAGCTCGGCGAGCGCGTTGCAGGCGCCGGGGCTCACATATTCGCCGCACACTTTCGTGCGCGGGAACTGCGCGCGCTCGAGAACGGTGACCTCGAAGCCGGCGCGGGCGAGACGCAGTGCCGACGACGAACCCGCGGGGCCGCCGCCGACGATGAGGACGTCGGTCACGCCGCGCCTCCGACGAGCGCCATGCGGTAGCCGGGATACTTGCGGACATCGACTCGTGTCCAGCCCGCGTTTCGAGCGAGCGCCGATGCCTCTTGCGGTGTGTACGCGCGCAGCACCGACATCGGTCCATCCGCGAGCGTGAACTTATTGCGCGTGAACAGCGGGAACGCGTACTTCGCGAACGCGTACGCGAGCATGCTGCGCCTAAGATCGTTGACGATGACGGTCTTCGCGACGCGCGCGAGCTCGCGAAGGACGGCGACGGCGGCGTCGCCGTCGAAGTGATGGAATGCGAGCACGATCGTCGCAAGGTCGAAACTCTTATCGGCGAAAGGCAACGAGGTAGCGTCCGCTTGTTGGAGACGGATATCGTCTCGACCCGACACGCGTCCGGCTGCGATGGCGAGCACTTTCGGCGACCGGTCGACCGCGACGCACGTCGCCGCGACGCCGCGGCTGCGGAGATGGTCGAGCATGAAGGCAGGCAAGTCCGCGCCGCCGGTCGCGACGTCGATGATGGTACGCGGAGGAGGGTCGATGCGGTCGATCTCGAGGCGCAGGCTGCGCCGCCCGCCGAGCAGCCTATTGACCCGAGCGAGGTCGTGCAAGCTCCCGCGCCAGAGGGCGTCGTCGCCGCTCGTCGTGTCGTCGTCCATCAATTCGCGGGCGATCAGGCGCGGCATCGTCCTCGCATTCTAGAGCAGGGTGATGAAAAACACCTTAGCACGAAGGAGGCGGCCTTCCCGTCGGAATGCCCGTTTAGTGCAAGCGGTGTCACTTCTAAGCGATTGGGTTGTTGGGTATCATGGGTGGCACGCCGACTCGTAGACCTTCGCATAGGTGAGCAATTTGAACGAAGCGTCCCACGCGAACCAGCCCCAGCCCCAGCCGCAAGGTTTCGATCCGATCCAGTTCACCGTGACGCGGCCGCTCGCTTCTCCGAACGAGCTCGCCGTCGCTTTCGGTCAGCTGATCGACGGCATCGCCGACATCAGCGGCACTTCGGTCGAGCGCATCATCACGCCGGGTCTCAGCGCGATCACGATCTCGTGGCTCAACCGTTCGGTTCCGTCGGACGAGTGGCTCGGCGACGTCGAAAGCCAACTGCGTTCATTCGCCGCATGCACCGGCGTCGAGGTCCACTTCCGCCGGCGCTAAGTCAGCCGGTCTTCTCGCTGACGCTCTTGGCCTGCAGGAACAGCAGCAGGTAGTCCGGACCGCCCGCTTTCGAATCCGTTCCCGACATGTTGAATCCGCCGAACGGGTGAACGCCGACGAGTGCGCCGGTGCTCTTCCTATTGAAGTAGAGATTGCCGACGTGGAACTCGTCGCGCGCGCGCTCGAGCTTCGCGCGGTCCTTCGAATATACGGAACCGGTCAACCCGAACTCGGTGTTGTTCGCGATGGCGAGCGCGTCGTCGTAGTCCTTCGCCTTGATGACGGCGAGCACGGGACCGAAGATCTCTTCCTGCGCGAGCTTGCCGTCGGGCGGAACGTCGACGAATATCGTCGGCTCGACGAAGTAACCGTCGCTGCCGACGCGCTCGCCGCCGTAGGCGAGCTTCCCCTCAGCTTTGCCGGCCTCGATGTACTCCTGGATCTTCTTCATCGACGACTCGTTGATGACCGGTCCCATCCCTTTGTCCGGACTGGTCGTGTCGCCGACCGTGATCTTGTCGGTCCGCTCGACGAGCCGCTTCACGAACTCGTCGTACACGGGCGCCTCGACGATCGCGCGCGAGCACGCCGAACACTTCTGGCCCTGATAACCGAACGCGGCCTGCGCGACCCCTTCGACCGCTGCCGCTAAGTCGGCGTCGGCCGAGACGATGATGCCGTCTTTGCCGCCCATCTCCGCGACGACGCGTTTGATCCATATCTGCCCCGGCTGTGTCTCCGCCGCCAGTCGGTTGACGTGCAGTCCGACGTCTTTGCTGCCGGTAAACGATATGAAGCGCGTGCGCGGGTGCTTGACGAGTTCGTCGCCGATCGCGCCACCCGAACCAGTTACGAGGCTGACGACGTCCGCCGGAAGTCCGGCGTCGACGAGCAGATCGACGAACCTCGCCGCGATGACGGGCGAGTCGCTCGACGGCTTGAGCACGACGGTGTTGCCGGTGACGATCGCCGCTCCGGTCATGCCGACCATGATCGCGAACGCGAAGTTCCATGGCGGGATCACGACGCCGGCGCCGAGCGGGATGTAGCGCATCTCGTTTCGCTCGCCTTCGAACGGCGTGATCGGGTGCGGCTGCGCGTAGCGAAGCATCTCGCGGCCGTAATATTCGAGGAAATCGATGCCCTCGGCGACGTCGCCGTCCGCCTCGACCCAGGTCTTGCCCACCTCGAGGACGAGCAACGCGTCGAATTCGTAGCGCCGCTTGCGCACCGCCTCCGCGGCGCGGAAAAGCACATCGGCGCGCTTTTCGGCCGGCGTCTTCGACCACCGCCGGAAAGCGCGATCGGCGGCTTCGATGGCGGCGCGCGCTTGATCGGGAGTCGCGGACTGCGCCATGCCGATGATTTCGGACGGCCGCGCCGGATTGTGTGAGGCGAACTGTTTGCCGCCTTTGACTTTCTTGCCGTCGATGACGAGGTCGTACACGGTGCCGAACATCTTGCGCTCGGCCTCGATCGCGGCGGACATCGCCTCGCGCGAAGCGGGATCGGCGAACGTCTTCACAGGCTCGTTGCGGAATTCACTGACTTTCTCAAGGACGGTAGACATGTCTCTCCTCGTGGTCACACGGCTGCTGCCGCGACGTCCGTCCGGCGCGCTTTCTTGCGCGCGGATGCGTAATGCCTGATCGCGCGGCCGAGCCGCGCCATCGCTTCCCCGGCGAGATTCTCGGGCAGGGTCCCGAACGACAGGCGCAGCGTGTTGTTCGCCGGCATCGTCGGATAGAACGGCGTTCCCGGCAGAAAGAGCACTCCCTCTTGCGCTGCGTATCCGAACAGCTCGAGCGACGACCAATCCCGCGGCAGTTCAACCCAAACGTTGACGCCGCCGCGCGGCGCTATCGCTCTTGCCCCGTCCGGCAGGACGCCGGCGAGCGCCGTCATGAGCGCGTCGCGGCGTCGCCGGTAGAGAAAGCGCGTCGTGCGGAGATGCCGCGCCGACGCTTTCGACTCGATGAACCGGACGAGCGCGCGCTGTGCGACCGTCGTCGTGAACGTGTCGGCGCGCAGCTTTGCGGCGACGAGCTCCTGCATCGCGTGTCCGCGCGCGGCGATGTAGCCGATGCGCAAACTCGGGAACAGCAGCTTCGACAGGCTCTCGATGAGGACGACGCGCCCGTCGGTGTCGCTCGCGAGTAGCGGGGGCGGCGCTTCGCCCTCGTACGAAAGCAGCCACGACGTCTGGTCTTCGACGATCGTGAGCTTCGCCGCACGTGCGACGTCGAGCACCGCGCGATGACGCGAGCGCGCGAGGAACGAGCCGCTCGGGTTTTGCGACGCAGTGTTCAAGTACATGAGACGCGGCGAAAATCGTCGCACGGCCTGGGCGATCGAATCGGGCAGCGCACCGTCGGCGTCGCCGGCGAGGTTCACCCACGAAACGCGCTTCTGATCGAACACCTCGAGCGCCGAGAAATACGTCGGGGCCTCCGCAGCGGCGAAGTCGCCGAGGTCGAGGAACGTCTCCGCGACGAGGCTGAGCGCTTGCTGCGCGCCGCTGACGACGAGGATATCGTCGGCGCTGACGTCGGCTCCGCGCGCGCGCAAGCGGGCGGCGAAGATCTCGCGCAGCGCCGGATCGCCGCGGTCGGCGCGATATTGGTGGATCTCGGGCGGATCGTCGAGGAACGTTCGCGCGTAGCAGCGCGCGAAATCCGCGAGCGGATATGTCTCCGGCGCGGTGTGACCGTTCGAAAGCGCGATCGTCCCCGGTCGGAACGACGAGCGGAGCAGATGCATCGCGGCGACGCGGCGCGTCTGCGCGCTATAGCGCGACAGCGCGGAATCCCATTGATCGTCTTGGCGCGACGTCGCGGGCCGCGGTGCCTCGATCGTTTCGACGGCATCGGAATCGAAGGAGACGAACGTGCCGCGTCCGGTCCGCGACTCGACGAGGCCTTCGGCCGATAGCGCCTCGTAGGCTTGGCTCGCGGTGACGAGCGCCACCGCATGCCGCTTCGCGAGCTCCCGCAGCGGCGGCAAGCGGGTCCCGAGCGGGAGCGCCCCGTTGCGGATCTGCTGTGCGATGCCCTCGGCGAGCTGCTGATAGAGCGGACGCCTATCGCGGCTGTGGAACTGGATCTGGGTCAAGGTAGCCGGCATTGATATGCTTGTCCTTACTCAATAGATAGGTACAAGCATGCCGCCTTAGAACCCTTCCGCATGAGCACGATCGTGACACGCGAGGCCCAGCCCGGCGACCTTGCGCTCGCGGCCCAGCACTATCTCGACATGCGACGCGAGCTCGGCTGGCCGGACGGCGAGCTCGATCCGCAGTTCGTCTCGCTTTTCACAGCGACGTATTCGGAAAGCGCGGCGACCGGCGATAGCCGCTATCTCGTCGCCGTCGAGGATTCGAGGATCATCGGCTCGGCCGTCGCGATGCGGCGGCGCACGATGTCCGAGCGCTATCTCAAGTCGGTGCCGTCCGGCTATATCGCGAACGTGTACGTCGACCCGTCGTACCGTCACCGAGGCGCCGCGCGAGCACTGACGGCTGCCGCGATCGACTGGCTCGCCTCCATCGGATGCAAAGTCGTGCGCCTGCAAGCGTCGCAGTTCGGACGGCCGCTCTACGAGTCGATGGGTTTCGTGATGACGGGCGAGATGGAGCTGCGGATCTAGGGCCGGCTTAGCGAACGGTCTGAGGCGGGTTATCGGGACCGGGCATCGGTTCAGCGTGCGGCATCGGAACGGTGAACCTGCGTCGTCGCATATCGGCCGAACCCGGCTTTGACATCTCCCAACCGGGTTGGCGGACAGGCATATCCTTATCGAGTACGCGGCCGATGTGGCGCAAGTCGAGCACCGGCTCGGGTTTTTGGTTTTCGTCCGGCATGGCTCGCGCGTCTACTGCGCGAGCCACGCCACGCCCTGCACCGCAGGTCGCTCCTCGGCGTTGCGACAAGTCCCGTTCCGATTGCGCTGTGCTCTTCCAGCTCTTCCATAGGAGGAACGGATGAAGAAGTATTTGGCCGAGCTCGTCGGCACGTTCGTGCTGATCTTCTGCGGCGTCGGCGCCGCCGCGATCAGCGGCGACAAGATCGGCATCGTCGGCATCTCTCTCACCTTCGGTCTCACGCTGGTCGCGATGGCGTACGCGATCGGTCCGATCTCCGGCTGCCACATCAATCCGGCGGTGACGATCGGTCTGGCGGTCGCCGGCCGCATGAGTTGGGCGGACGTCCCCGGCTACGTCATCGCCCAGATCGTCGGCGGCATCGCGGGCGCTGGAGCGCTCCTCCCGATCGTGTCCGGCGGAATCGCCGCGACCGCCAACTCGATCCAAGGCGACTATACCGTGCTCGGCGGCTTCCTGACCGAAGCTTTGCTGACGATGGTGCTCGTGCTGACCGTCATCGGCTCGACGTCGAAGAACGCTCCTGCCGGGCTCGCCGGCATCCCGATCGGCCTTGCGCTTGCGGTGACGAACCTCGTCGCGATCCCGGTGACGAACGCGTCGATCAACCCGGCACGCAGCATC
This sequence comes from Candidatus Eremiobacteraceae bacterium, assembly GCA_035710745.1. NCBI lineage: Bacteria > Bacillati > Vulcanimicrobiota > Vulcanimicrobiia > Candidatus Eremiobacterales > Candidatus Eremiobacteraceae > Candidatus Eremiobacteraceae bacterium. The sequence continues at coordinate 143,468 of DASTCX010000025.1, forward strand.
GGCCCGGCGCTATATTCAGGCGGCGGCGACCCCGTCAACCAGTTGTGGCTGTTCATCGTCGCGCCGATCGTCGGCGGTATCGTCGCGGCGCTCGTCTACATGGTGATCCGCGACAAGGAGTGAAGGCGGGCTGCGGCCGTCGAAACCTCACGGCCGTGGCGACTCACCTGACGACCGGCCTCACGCGCGAGGAACGCAAGCGGTACTCGCGCCATCTGACGCTGCCTCAAGTCGGCGTCGAAGGCCAAGAAAAGCTCAAGCAGGCGCGCGTCCTCATCGTCGGCGCGGGCGGATTGGGCGCGCCCGTCGGGCTCTATCTCGCGGCGGCGGGCATCGGCACGCTCGGCATCGTCGACTTCGACGTCGTCGAGGAATCAAATCTTCAGCGCCAGGTCATCCATTCCACGAGCGGCGTCGGAAGCTCGAAGGCCGACTCGGCCGCACGCCGGATCGCCGAACTCAACCCGTTCGTGCGCACCGTCATCCACGATCATCGGCTGACGAGCGCGAACGCGATGGATATCATGCGCGGCTACGACGTCATCGTCGACGGCACTGATAATTTCCCGACGCGTTATCTGACGAACGATGCTTGCGTGCTGCTCGGCAAGCCGCTCGTCTATGGTTCGGTCTACAGATTCGAAGGCCAAGCGTCGCTTTTCGACGCGAAGAGCGGCCCGTGCTATCGCTGCCTCTTCCCCGAGCCGCCGCCGCCGGGGTCGGTCCCATCATGCGAGGAGGGCGGCGTCTTCGGCGTGCTGCCCGGTCTCATCGGCATGATACAAACGACGGAGACGATAAAGCGCATCACCGGCATCGGCGAATCGCTCGCCGGTCGCCTGCTCGTCTTCGATGCGCTCGAGATGCGCTTCCGCGAACTGCGTCTGCGCAAGGACCCGCATTGTCCGGTGTGCGGAGCGCATCCGACCGTCACCGGGCTCATCGACTACGAAGCGTTTTGCGGCGTCGGCGCCAACGCTGCCGGCGCGGAAAGGGCGAACGGCACGAGCGTGAGTGGATCAGATAGCGAGATCACCCCGAAGGAGCTCAAGGCGAAACTCGACCTCAACGATCGCTTCGAGCTCGTCGACGTGCGCGAGGACTACGAGATCGATATCGCAGCGCTGCCGTACACGAAGTGGATACCCATTCGCGAGCTGGGCGATCGCATCGGCGAGCTCGACAAAAGCGCCGAGACGATCGTCTATTGTAGATCGGGTTCCCGGAGCGCGCATGCGGTCGAGTTCATGCGCCAAAACGGATTCACGAACGCGCGCAATCTTACCGGCGGAATCCTTCGTTGGTCCGACGATGTCGATCCGAAGGTGGAGAAATACTAGACCTTAGCCGGACGTCCAGCCGCCGTCGAGCGTGAAGACGGCGCCCGTCGCGAACGAGGCGCTGTCGGAGACCAAGAATACCGCCATATCCGCCACTTCGTCCGCCGACGCGATGCGCGCTTGCGGCGTGCGCGACTCGATCCAATTTGAGAGCGAGTCGCTTTGACGGACGCCGGTCGTCATGTCGGTCTCGACCCAGCCGGGCGAGAGCACGTTGACCCGGACGTTGTGGCGAGCCCAATCGAGGGCAAGCGACTTTGCGAGGCCGATGAGCCCGGCTTTCGACGCCGAGTACGCGGTGAGGCGACCGGCGCCCGCAGTCCCCGCGATCGAGCCGATGAGCACGATCGATGCGGCCCGCTGAGCCGCGATCGCGCGGCGCGCGAACGCCTGTGAGGCGACAAACGCGCCGGTGAGGTTGACGCGAAGGATCGATTCCCAAGCGCCGATGTCGAGCTTCTCGCCCGACGTGAACGTCGGGCTTATCCCGGCGCTGTAGACGAGCGCGTCCGCCGCTCCGCGATCGTGGAAGAACCGCTCGACGACGCCGTCGATCGCGTCGTGGTCGCCGACGTCGAGCGCGTAACCCGCGGCCTTGGGACCGATCTTGTTCGCGACGTCGAGCGCGGTCGTCGCGTCCCTACCCGTGATGCCGGCGAATGCGCCGCCTTCGACAAGGCGTTTCGCGATCGCGAGCCCGATACCGCGAGTGCCGCCGATGACGAGCACCGACCTGTCCTTGACGTCGCCGATCATTTGCTTCGTTCTTTCTCGAGATAGCCCACGGCGCCGGTTCCTGCGTACGCGAACGTCGGACCTTTGCGAACCGCGAACCAGAGCTCGCCGCTCGGGCCTAAGGCGATCGCCGACGGCAGCGAGTCTTGCGTCGCCACGTTGATCAGGGTCGGATGTCGATCGCTCCAGCCCGGCTGAAAGCCCACGTCGCCGTTCGAATCGATGAACCAGATCGCTCTATTCGTCCCCGTCGTCAGCGCGACCGGCGCTCGAGCGGTCGTGTCCTTGAAGATGTGCTTGACTGTGTCGAAGAGGACGAGTCGGTGCGACGCGAGCTCGACGACACCCACGTCCTCGCCGGTGAGGTCGGCGGCGATCGGACCCGGTTTGCTCTTGGGTACGGGCAGCACGTATTCCGTGATTTGATCGGTCGCCGGATCGATACACCCGATCCGATCGCCGTCGGTCTCCGTGAACCAGAGCTTTCGGTCGCGCCCGACGACGATGTCCGTCGGACCGCCTCCGACGTGCGGGAGAGGATACTCCACGATCTTGCCGGACTTCGTTATCCGGCCGATCGCGTTGGCATCGCGCTCGGCGAACCACATCGCACCGTCGGGGCCGGCGACTATACCCATGGGCAGTGCATCCCACGATGCGATCGGATACTCCGACCAGACCCCTTTCGTCGTGATGCGGCCGATCATGTCTGGGCCGGAATCGACGGGAAGATGGGGATTGACCTGTGTGAACCAGAGGGCGCCATCCGGGCCCGACGCTATCCGCTCACCTTCCGCGTCGATATTCTCCGGATTCTGATACATCTCGATGTTGCCGCCGGAGTCGACAGCGCCGATCGCCTTCGCGAGCGGTAATGTGAACCACATGCGACCGTCGGACCCCAGCGTGAGGTTGTTGACGGCGCTGATCTGCGTGAGCGCGAAGACCCTCGGCGATGTCACGTACCCGTCGCTCACCGCGGACGAATTGACGCAACCGGCCGCCGCAAGCGATGATAATATAATGATAACGCAGATCTGATTCGAGCCCGATCTCATCGCGCGCCCCCCTCGAGCAACATGATGCCGCTGACGATGACGATAAGAGTCTTTGGCCCGTGAGCGCCGAGGACGAGGACTTTCTCGATGTCCGCGGTGCGCGCGGGTCCGGTGATCAAAACGGCTTCGCCTCTGTCGCCCCGACGAGCGGCGGCGTGAAGCGCGGCGAGCGACGCGCTCGACATCGTCGGGAATAGGGCGCCCGAGTCCGCGACGACGATGCACGTCCGCGGCAGATACGGAGCGAGCCGGCGTTCCGCCGTGCGCTCGATGACGAGAACGGTTCCGGTGTCAGCGATGAGCGCTTCTGCGCGCAACACCGCGTAGTCGGCCCTCTTCATATCGCTTTCCAACGGGCCGAGACCTCGCGATCGGACGATGCGCTCGATCTCCGCGTCGACTCCGCTCGCATCGGGAACGAATACCGTCTCGCCCGAGACGAGCGCAAGCTCCTCGCGAAACCGCGTCGCGAGCGAGGCCGCGTCGCGTGGGATTTCTTCGTCGGTCGTCGGCGCGCCGACCGCCGCCGGCAACGAAGCGGCCTTGGGTGGCTCGTCCTCTTTTCGCCCGAGCGCCTTGGCTACGCGAGCGAGAAAGCGCGCTCGACCGGAATCGTCCGTCATCGCTCGCGCCACCAATCTTTGAACGTCATCGACGCGACCTTCGGCATCGATCGTTCCTTCGACCACGCGCGCGCCGCGGGCGAGATCCACGGCAGCATCGATGAGACCGCACCCCCGACTCGCGCCGCCAAGACCGCGAATGAATAGCCTCGCGACGACGACATCGCCCGCGCCCATGACGACACGGCGGCGTTCTCGAGCGGCGAGGACGCTGCGCCCTCATCCACCGATCGCGAACGCTCGTGGACGAGCAGATGTGGAAGGTCGATCTTCACCGGGCACTCGGCGGCGCATGCGCCGCACAACGTCGATGCGAACGGAAGTTCGCCGGCATCTTCGACGCCGACCATCGACGGCGTGATGACCGAGCCTATCGGACCGGGGTAGACCCAGCCGTACGCACCGCCGCCGACGCGCCGGTAGATCGGACAGACGTTGAGGCACGCGCCGCAGCGGATGCAGTAGAGCGACTCGCGCGCCACCGGATCGGCGAGCAGATCCGTGCGGCCGGCATCGACGAAGATGCAATACATCGCGCGCCCATCCACCGGTCCGAGAAAGTGGTGGACGTACGTCGACATCTTCTGACCGGTGCCTGAGCGCGCGAGCAGTTGGAGAAAGACGATGAGGTCGTCGAGCGTCGGGATGACCTTCTCGATGCCCATGACGACGATCTGCACCGGCGGCGCTTGCGCCGACAGGCCGCCGTTGCCTTCGTTCTCGACGACGACGACGGTGCCCGTCTCCGCGATGCCGAAGTTCGCGCCGGTCATGCCGACGCCGGCGTCGAGGTAGCGCTGCCGCAGCCGAAGTCGGGCGATCTCGCTCAGCGCCTCCGGGTCGTCGGTATAATCGACCTTCAGCTTGCGTTCGAAGAGCGAGCCGACGTCCTGTCGCGACATGTGGATCGCCGGGGCGATGATGTGCGACGGACGCTCGCCCGCGAGCTGCACGATGTACTCGCCGAGGTCCGTCTCGACCGGATCGATCCCGGCGGCGGTCAAACGCGCGTTGAGCTCGAGCTCCTCGGACACCATCGATTTACCTTTGACGACGCTGCGCGCGCCGTGCGCCCGGCATATGTCGAGGAAGCGCGACGCGGCCTCGTCGGCGGTCTGGGTCCACAAGACGCGCCCGCCGCGCGCGATGAACTCGCGTTCGAACCGGACGAGCAGCTCGTCGAGGTGCTCGATCGAGTACGCTTTGATCTCGTGGGCGCGCTCGCGCAGTTCGTCCCAAGCGATCAGCGTCTGCGCGGCATGTTTGTGCTCGACCGCGCGGCGCATCGATGAATCGAGAATAGGAGGAGCGCTCGGGCTGTGCAGGTCGTCGTGCACCTGCCTGCGATCGAAGTGGATCGTCATCCGCTCACCGCGTTCATCGGCTCGCGAGCACTTCGGCGAGGTGCAAGGTCTTGAGGTTCGACCCGCGATGCTCGAGCATGCCGCCGACGTGCATGAGGCAGCTCGAGTCGCCCGAGACGAGATATTCCGCGCCGGTCGCCGTCGCGTTCGCGCATTTCGCCGAACCCATCGACGTCGAAAGCGCTTCGAACTTGACGCTGAACAGACCGCCGAAGCCGCAGCACTCCTCGATGGCAGGCAGCTCGCGGTAGTCGATGTCGCCGACCGCTTGCAACAGACGTCGAGCCGCCGCGGTGCAGCCGAGCTCGCGCCGGCCGTGACATCCGTCGAGCATGGTCACGGAATGCGGAAAACGGGCTCCGACGTCGACCGTGCCAAGCACGTCGACCAAGAACGTCGCGAGGTCGAAAACGCGAGTGCCGACCGCCGCCGCCTTGCCGCCAGGGTCCAGCGTCGAATAGAAACGTTTCGTCATCGCGCCGCACGATCCGGACGGCACGACGATCCATTTGTACTCTTCGAAGATGTCGCCGAAACGCGCGGCGAGCTCGAGCGCTTCCTTGCGATGGCCACCGTTGAGCGCCGGCTGGCCGCAGCATGTCTGTTCCGCCGGATAGTCGAGGTTGACGCCGAGACGCTCGAAGATGGAGACGACCGCCTTGCCGACGGACGGGAACAAGACGTCGATGAAGCACGGGATGAATAGCGCGACCGTATCACCCGGTGCGTACGCGTCGCTCGCCGTGCCGGCGCGGCTCATGAGCGCGTGTTCGCTGGCCCGGCGCACAGGTCCGCCCCGCACCGCGGAGAAGCGAAGCCGCCGTCATCGAATCGTCGCGACGAAAGGAATCCAAAATCCATGCGCCCTTCCATCTCCTTTGCGATCGTCGCTGTTTTCGCGTCTGCGGCGCTGAGCGCGTTCTCGACGCCTGCCGCGGCCGCGACTCGACCGGTGAAGGCGGAAGATCTTTTCGCGCTTCGCACCGTGTCGTCGGCGATCATGTCGCACGACGGCTCGCGCATCGCGTACGTCGTGACGAAAATGGACGGACCTAAGGACACGTATCTGTCGGATATCTGGATCGCTGATGTCTCGACGGGCCATACCTGGCAGTTGACGCAAGGCGACAGCGACGCGGACCCGGCGTGGTCGCCCGACGACAAATGGCTCGCATTCGACAGCGGCCGCGGCGACAAAGGCCAGGTCTATCGCATCTCGCTCGGCGGCGGAGAGGCGCAGCGACTGACGAACCTTCCGAACGGCGCGTTCGGGCCGAGCTGGTCGCACGATGGATCGCGCATCTTATTCTCATCGGTCACGCTCGATCCGCAGCCGCCCGCGCATATCGACTTCAAGGCGGCGGGCTTCACACCGAAGGACGAACAGAAGACGAGCGATGTCCGCATCATCACCGTCCGACACTTCGAAGACAACGGTCGGGGCGAGACGTATGACAAGCACGTCCATCTCTGGATCATGTCGGCTGACGGGAGCGGGCAGCGCGCGCTTACTTCGGGGCACCAGTGGTCGGAGCAGGGAGCGGTGTGGTCGCCTGACGATAGGCAGATCGCGTTCGGTACGCTTCATGGAGACGACCCGTATGGCTTGCGCAACGACATCTACGTCATGGCGTCGTCCGGCGGCGCGGCGCGCAAGATCCCGCTCGCGCCTGTCGGCAACTACCAGCCGACGTGGTCGGGTGACGGCAAGGGCATCTACTACTTCAAGCAAGTGACGCACGACCCGTCTGGGTACGCGTCCCTCGACTACACGTCGCTCGATGCGACGGCGCAGCGAGAGATCGTGCCACCCGATACGCTTGCGTGGGGCGATGCCGTCATCACCGATATGGATGAGGGCGGCGCCGGCTGTGGGCCGCTGCTCGGCCCCGGCGATCGCTGGTATCTCGCGATCGTGAGCAGACCCGGCGCTTCGGCGCTCGTCAAGTACGACGCGCGCACCGGAGCGGCGACGACGATCGCGGGCGGCGATCGCGAGATCCTCGAGTGTTCGATGAGCGACGACGGCTCGAAGGCCGCTTTCGTCGCGTCCGACGCGACGCACCCGGGCGAGCTCTACGTCGTCGACACGAACGCCGGCGCGGCGAAGCGCCTGACGAACCTCAACGGCGCCTACCTCGCGACGGTCTCGCTGTCGACTCCGCAGGAGTTCGAGATCATCGACAACGCCGGCTACCACGTCCACTATTGGGTGATGCGTCCGCCGAACGCGGTTTCCGGGCGTCGCTATCCGACGATCCTCGACATCCACGGCGGCCCGGGGACGGAGTTCGGCAACGCCTACTTCGATGAGTTCCAGTACCTCGCGGGTCTCGGTTACAACGTCGTCTACGCGGATCCGCGCGGCAGCCCGGGCTTCGGCCATCTCTTCCAAGCCGCGCTCAACCTGAGCTGGGGCGATGCGATGTTCGACGATGAGATGCGTGTCATGAACGCCGTAGAGCAACGTCCGGATGTCGACGTCAACCGGCTCGGCGTGTCCGGCGGCAGCTACGGCGGCTATGCGACCCTCTGGGTCATCGAGCACACCGATCGCTTCAAGGCGGCGATCTCGGAGCGGCCCGCGGTGAACATGACGACGCAATGGCTTGCCGGCGATATCAACTTCGCGTTCGATCCGAAATACTCGTGGGGCAACCCGTGGGACCACTTCCAGCAGAATTGGAGCGTGTCGCCGTCGGCGTACGTCGACAAGATCCATACGCCGCTCATGCTGCTCCACAGCGACAACGATATCCGCACGCCTATCGGCGAGACGCTGCAGGTCTTTTCAGCGCTCAAAATCCTCGGCCGTACTGTCCAATACGTCGAGTTCCCGCGCGACAACCACGATCTCTCGCGCACGGGCGAGCCGATCCATCGCGTCGAGCGGCTCCATATAGGCGCCGACTGGTTCGCGAAATACCTGCACCCGTAACGACACGACGAACGCGCGTCGCGCACACGATGAAAGGGGAGCGGTCGAGATTCATCTCGACCGCCATGGTCTAACCAGAAAGCTTGACCTCGACCGAAACCCGCGCGTCCAAGATTTACGCACGTTTCGCCGCCCTATTGGAGCCCCTTGGATACGTAGCGAGGGGAGGCCGCGGTAGTTTTCGCCGCCCGCTGGGAGAATCGCTTTACGGCTTGATTGGCGTGAATCTGAACTCGTGGGCGGGAGGGCGAGTCGTCAACTTAGACCCAGCGATCGGCGTTCGCGAAGCTCGTGTCAACATGATCGTTTCCGCGTTTCGAGGCATCCCGTATCGATCTAGCATGCCGACGGTCGTAAATCTACTTTCCAATCTGCCGCCCACAAGCACACATAGATCCTGGACAGTTGAAGACGCGGGCGACCTTTCTCCCGTCGATGCGTGTGTGGGGGAAATCCAGACACGCGGATTGGCCTTTATCGAACAGCACATGACGCTGGAATCGATGCGCCAATCCCTTATCGAGCGGCTAGCTGGAGAATACTATGGTTTTCGCTACACCTTAGCAGTCGTCCACGCGATGCTCGGAAGGCAAGACTTGGGGATGATCTTGTTGAGCGCGGTGCTGGAAGATATCAGGGCTGGCAAGGTACCTGCCACTGAAGAGTTTCTCCGTTTCGTGCGGTGGTTTGAATCCAGCCCACTCGATATTTACTCGATGGATCAAAAGGAGCTCGCGCGCTTTTTCCGCGGTCACGCGCCGGATTGATGTTTGCCCGAAACGCGAGACCACCACACGAGATAGAGCGCCGGGATGAGGAAGACCGCGTCTCGCACGACCGTCCACCATGTCGCGGGCGCAGTGTCGGCCGAACCGAAGCAGCCGCATGAGACTTGCAAGCCGCGTGCGACGACCGACGCGACGACGCCGATGAAAAGCGCGAGCAGCGCTGACGCGACGACCGAGGTGGTGGACAGAAGCCAACCGCCGATGAGATACACGCCGAGGAGCACCTCGAATGGCGGAAGCGCGATCGCGGCGATCGCGACGAGGACCGGAGGTAGTCCGAACCCGAAAGCGGTTATGGTCGCCGCGAGATCCGATGCATGCCCGATCTTGAGCCCACCGGCGGCGAGAAAGACGAGCCCGAGCGCGATGCGCGCGATCAAAGGAGCGATATGAGCACGCGGTCCGAACGCCGCCGACAGCAACGCAGTCAAGGCGATTCCCCCAAAGGTATGAGCGGCGGCACCATTGCGGCGATCGTCCTCGTCATCGCGATGGTCGGCATCATCGCGTACGCGGTCGTCCAGCGCAACTCGCAGGTGAGCGGTGCGGCGGTCGCCCCGAACGCGCTTCCTTCGATACCGCCGCCGCTGAAAGTCGGCACGAAGGCGCCGGGCTTTTCGGTGACGACGAAGAGCGGGGTCCTCACGCAAGACTCGTTCGCGGGCGAGCCATATCTGCTCGAGATCTTCGCGACGTGGTGCCCGCACTGCCAACGCATGACGAGCGTCCTACGCGACATCCGCAAGCGGTTCCCGCTCGATAAGCTCGGCATGGTCTCGGCGACTGGATCGCCGATCGGCATGGCGAGCACGCCCGACAATGAGGTCCCTGAGACGCAAGCCGATGTCGACGCTTTTGACGAACAATTCAACGTGACGTGGCCGTCTGCGTTCGACCAAAATCTCACCGTCGCGAAGACGTGGGGATTCGCCGGCTTTCCCGGCATCTATATCGTCGACGCAAAGGGCACGATCAGATACGCGCACAGCGGCGAGATCGACGAGAAGACGCTCGTCGCCGCGATCCAGAAAGCGGGCGGCTAGGACGCTTTTCGCGTCCTCACATATCGACGGCGTTCGGGAGCGATCCGCCGCCACCCGAGCCGCCATCCGGCGGGAAGTGCGACGCGAGCTCTGCACCCGAGGCTTCGATGCCATGCACGATGCCGTCCGTTAGGTCGCCACTGCGGATCCGCTCCGACATCGACCCCGCGACCCGCTCCCAAAACTCTTGACCGACGCGCTCGTGGATAGCGACGTCGCCGAGGATGACGAATTCTCGGCGCGACGGCACGACGAAGATGAGCACACCGTTGCGCTGCGGCGTCTGCGTCATCCCGAGCCGCGTGAAAGTGCGTTCGGCCGCTTTTCGCACGCTGCCCCACGGCGGCGGCGCGATCGACACGCGGATCTGACCCGTCGTATTCCGTTCCGCGTCGACGATGGCGCGGACGATGCGCTCGGGATCGATGTTGTGCGCCTGGCGCTTCACCATCCTCCGGATGCGCCTCCGCCGCCGCCCATGCCGCCGCCACCCGAGAAGCCTCCGCCTCCGCCGCCGAACCCGCCGCCGCCGAAGCCGCCTCCCCCGAGTCCGCCCCAAAAGCCGCCGTAACCGCCGTAACCGCGTCCGCTTCCGAACGTGTGCGATCGTCGCGCGGCGATGATCATACCCATCACGAACAGCCAGATGACGATGAAGAATGCGAATCCGATCAGCGGTCCGGCTTCGTTAGACCCGCTCGGACTTGTCGTGGGCTCGGGCTGTCCGCCGATCGCGGCGATCATCGCGTCGACGCCGCCTTGGACGGCCCCGTCGTCGTCACCGGCGCGGATCTTCGGAACGATGACGTCCCTGATGATCTCCGACGACCGCGCGTCCGTGAGCATCGGCTCGAGACCGTAACCGACCTCGATGCGAAGCTTGTGATCTTGCGCGAAAACGAAAAGCACGGCGCCGTCGTCGAGACCCTTGCGTCCGACCTTCCACTTCGTGAACGCGTTGATCGTGAATCCTTCGAGCGGTGTATCGCCGGTCGACTGACCGATCCAGACGATGACTTGATGTCCGGTCTTCGTCTGATAGCTTTGCAGTTCGTTATCGAGATTCTCGCGCTCGCCGGCCGAGAGAAAGGCTGCATTGTCCGTCACCCAGCTCGTCGGTAAAGGCGGAACGGGCGGTTCGTCGGCGCGCGCAGCCGCGGCGAACACAAGCGCGGACGCCGCGAGGGCGCACGCGAGCGAGGCTTTCACGCGATCAGAACTGGACTTTCGGCGCGGTCTCGGCGCCCTGGGTCGCCTGGAAGTATGCCTTCTCCTTGAACTTGTCGCCGAACATCCCAGCTACTATGTTCGTCGGAAACGATAGGCGCATCGTATTGAATTTTTGCGCCGCGCTGTTGTAGCGCATGCGCTCGACCGCGATCCTGTTCTCCGTCCCTTCGAGCTGCGATTGGAGGTCGAGGAAGTTCTCATTCGCCTTGAGGTCAGGATAATTCTCGACGACCGCGAGCAGCCGCGAGAGCGCCGAACTCAAACCGTCCTGCGCTGCCTGATACTTCGCGAGGGCCTGCGCGTCGGTGGGCAGATTCTCGGTGCCGTGGATCGTCACTTGCCCGACCCTCGCGCGCGCCTCTGCGACCGCGATGTACGTGCTCTTCTCGAAGTTGGCGACGCCCTTCACGGTTGCGACGAGGTTCGGGATGAGGTCGGCACGCCTCTGGTAGACGTTCTCGACCTGTCCCCACTGAGCTTGGACTCCTTGGTCGAGCGCGACGAGCGTGTTGTACGATGAGACGAGCCACCCGGCGATCGCGACGATGGCGAGAACGATGACGAGCGGTACGATCCTGGTGTTCATACCTTCTCCTGTCGGGTCCGTTGCGAAGCGTTACTTAGCGGCGTTCGCTTCGTTCGTCAGATATAGATTGATGAACGAATCGATCTTCGACTTGTCGGCGGATTGCAGCGTGGCGAGGTGCGTCCACGCGGTGAGCGCGATGCGGGCTTTCATGTGCGGATACGGCGCGACGATGACGGCCTTGCCGACTTCCTCGCCTTGCTGCACCTCTTGCACGGAAGGCTGGAGCTCGTTCGGCGCGATGAGCGGCGCGTCGAAGCTGAAAGCGATGGAGCTGAGGCTCGCAGCCACGTCCGGACACGTGCAGCTGTATTGGAGCAGCACGTTGCCGTGTTCGAGCAGATGCACCTGGACGTATACCGGGAGCGGATTCGGGCTCACGAATTGATCGGAGAAGATCTCTTTGTGCGGCCCGCTCGTCGGCGGGTTGGAGTTATAGACGAAGTCGTCTTTGGCCCCGGGATCCAGATGTGCGTGGCCTTGCGATGGGAATGACGCGCCAGGAAATGGAGGCAACGAAGCCGTCGCAGTCGCGGACGGCGACCCCGTTGTCGCCGCAGCCGGAGCTCCCGGGTGCGCACCGCGCCAGATCCAGACGATCGCGACGAGCACGAAGACGCCCAGGGCGGCGCCGGCGATCGCCGGCGTCAGGCCAGGGCGGCGGCCTTGGCCGGGCGACGGACGCGGACCGGATGCCGACGCTTTCTTCTTCTTGCTCATGGCGGCGCAGGTTCGGGAAGGCCGCGGTCCGCGCCTGGCGGAACCCGCATCGCTCGATGGCAGACCGGCGCGCGGCCGTCGTCGTCTTCAATCCGGCAGCAGGACGCCGCGGTGCGCACGAAGCGCTTCGCGCCGTCACGACGAGGCTCGACGGCAAGATCGCTGCGGTGCTCGAGACGTCGCTCGCCGACGGTTTCGACCTGCGCATGCGCGATGCGATCCGCGACGTCGTCGCCACCGGTGAGCGACCGGCGCTCATCGCCGTCGGCGGAGACGGCACGCTTTCGATCGCGCTCAACGCGCTCGCCGACCCTTCCGCCGTGACGCTCGCAATCGTCCCCGTCGGATCGGGCAACGATTTCGCGACCGCGCTCGGGATCGCGAGCATCGACGCGGCTATCGACGCTATCGATCGCGGTGCGTCAAGGCCGGTCGACTTCGGCACCGTGAACGGACGCCGTTTCGCGAACTGCGTCGGCATCGGGTTGGACGCAGAGGTCGGCGCGTTATCGGCGCGCATGCGCGCGCGCGGGTTTCCGCCCGGACCTTCATACTACGCGGCCGCGCTCGCCGGCCTGTTCATGGTCAAACCCGTCGGCATCGTCGTCCATGTCGGCGATACGACGATTCGCCGCGACGACGGCGTCATGGTGACGATCGGCAACGGCCCGGACTACGGCGGCGGTTTCAAAGGCGCGCCTGGCGCGTCGCTCGATGACGGACTGCTCGACGTCAACGTCTTCTCGGATGTCCAGGGATTCTTCCGCCGGCTCTCGCTCATGCAGCGCATGCGTGCCGGCTCCCACGTCGGTCAGCCGAACGTCGATTCGTCGCGCGCTGCGTCGCTCGAGATCGACGTCGATCGAAAAGTCGCTATGCATGTCGACGGCGAGCTGGCGACGGTCGAGCATGCGAGGATCGCCGTCGTGCCCGGCGGCATGCGCGTCATCGCGCCGTGAATTGCGCGCCGATGAGCACGACGTTGAAGGCGATGATGAGCGCGACGACGAGCCAGGCGATCGCAGTCGTCGCGCGCGAGTTGACGAGCCCGCCCATGACGTCCTTGCGCGACGTGAGGAGCGCGAGCGGCACGAGCGCGAACGGCAAGACGAACGACAGCACGACCTGGGTGAAGACGAGCACCACCTGCGGATTTTGACTGAGCCCGATAACGATGAAGCTCGGGATCATCGTCACCGCCCGCCGCACCCAAAGCGGGATCGAGAAGCGTACGAAGCCTTGCATGATGACCTGACCCGACATCGTGCCGACCGCCGAGGACGATAGGCCCGACGCGAGGAGCGCTATCGCGAACGCCGCCGCCGCTGCCGGTCCGAGCGCCGGCGTCAGCATCTGGTAGGCTTGACCGATGGTCGCGACATCCGCGTGCCCGGACGAGTGGAAGGCCGCCGCTGCGACGACGAGCATTGCGACATTGATGATGCCCGCCGCCCCGAGCGCGATGACGACGTCCATCAGCTCGAAGCGGTAGATGTGTTTGGCATCCGCTTCGTTCGACGGCTTGATGCGATTCTGCGTCAGCGACGAGTGGAGGAAGACGATGTGCGGCATGACCGTCGCGCCGATGATGCCGACCGCGAGATACAACGCGCCTTGCGGGAGCGTGATGGCGAATGCGCCGCCCGAAACCCAGCCGGTCGGATGCGCGACGATCAGCTCGAAGACGTACGCCCCACCGATGATGACGACGAAGGTCGCCATCGCGGCTTCGAGCCGCCGGAAACCCCGCCGTTCGAGCGCGAGGAGTGCGATGACCGCGACCGCCGCAAGTCCGGCACCCCAAAGGAGCGGCACGCGAAGCAGCAGATAGAAGCCGACCGCGGCGCCGACGAACTCGGCGACGTCCGTCGCCATCGCGCCGATCTCGGCGACGACCCAAAGCGCGTATGCGGCGGGTGCGCCGAAGTGGTCGCGGCACAGCTCCGCAAGATTGCGTCCGGTGGCGATGCCGACTTTCGCGGAGAGCGCTTGGACGAACATCGCCGTGAGGCTCGCGAAGACCACGACCCAGAGTAGCCGGTAGCCGAACTGCGCGCCGCCTTGGACGTCGGTCGCGATGTTTCCGGGATCGATGTATGCCACAGATGCGATAATCGCGGGACCGAGGAACGGCAGCAGCGCGGCGATGCCACGGCGCCGCCCCTCGAGGGAAGCGCGCGCTTCGGTAAGCGTGCTCGATGGTTCTTGCGCGATGACCGCGTCGCTCACGCGACCGTCCGTTTCGCGATCGACGACCGACGACGGACGCGAACTGCGCTCGATGCCTTTGCCGACAACGACACGGTCCTCGCACCGATGCGAAGCCGGGTCTCGCCGGCGCGCTTCGCGATGACGCGAACTTTCGCACCCGGCAGCACGCCGGCGCGCTCGAGCACGCGGACGACGGACGGTACGCGGTCGTCGATCCTGCTCACGTGCGCTAGGACGCCGGTCGCGATCAGCGGCAGCGCTTCATCGGCGACGCGGACGAGTCTGCCGCGTGCGTCCGGGATCGCGTCGCCGTGCGGATCGATCTCGGGAAAGCGCATGAGCCGCTCGAGCCGCAGCGCGACATCGTCCGACACGGCATGTTCGATGCGCTCCGCCTCCGCGTGGAGCCGGTCGAGCGGCACTCCGAGCGAGCCGTGGAGAAACGTTTCGACTATCCGATGCCGGCGGATGACCGCGAGCGCGATCCGCCGCCCGGCCTGCGTCAATCTTAGAGCGACGCCCGACTTGTCGCGCTCGACGAGCCGGGCGCGCTCGAGCTCTCTCACGCGCTTGCTCACCGACGCTCTCGAGACGCCGAGCCGTCGCGCGACGTCGGCGGCCTTGACGGCCTCACCGCTCCCCGCCAGGTAGATCGATTTCAAATAATCTTGGCGGGCGCGATCGGGCCACCGATCCCCGCCTGTGTTAACCATGGTTAACAAACTTCAGCCCGGCCGTCATCAAAGCCTGCTCTGAAACTCGGATGGAGCGGTCGACCTTGCGCTGATATTGAGTGTAGCGGTCGAGCTTTAGCTCGGGCGGCCTGCTACGGCATCGCGGGCTGCGATGCGCTGCGGATCTGATCGAGGGTCTTGGAGAACATCGAGCGATAGCCGCCGTGACCGAACGCGACCAGGCGCCAATCGATGTATCGCCCGCCACCGGCCTTGATCGCGACCGTGCCGAGCGGCACGTCGGGAGATTGCCAGACGTCCATCGTGATCGGCAAGTCGACTCCACCGGCGGGGAGCGATCGCAACGGCAACTCCGCGACGAGGTGCGTCGCGTGGACGATGGTCCGGCCGATACGCATGTCGACCGCGTCGATCGAACGTAACCTGCCATACCGCGGTGACGAATCGACGGCGCCGGTCAAGATCGAATACGTCGCGCCGCTTCCGGGAGAGACCTCGTACTCGAAGCTCGAGACTTTCAACGCGCTCGTGAGCACGCGGTACGTCCGTGCAAGATCTCCCAGCGTGGAGCCGATGATATACGTCTTCAACACGGCGTCCGTGCCGATGCCGACGGTGGTCTCGGCCGGAAGTCCGCTGACGGGCTGCGCGCGCACGTGCGTCTCGATGAACAGCGTCGGCGTCCCCGCGACCCGTTCGCTCGCGAAGCCGACCGTCTTATCGACTGTTAAACCGTCGGCGAAGACGACGCGGTAGCGCACCCAGTCGCCGGGAGCGACCGGATACGAGAGATAGGCGAATAACTGCCGATCGCTGATCGAGTCGCCCACGTGTAGTGCGACCGGGACTGCAGGCGGAATTCGCGGCGGCGATGGCGATGGCGTCGTTGACGGTGTTGCGGTCGGCATCGGTGACGGTGATGGTGACGCTGCGCCCAAAAACGCGGCGGCTAATGCCATTCCCGCGGCGGTCGAGATAAATCTCGACCGCTCCCTATTCATCACGATCGCAAGACCGCGGCGGTCGAGATAAATCTCGACCGCTCCCCTTTCGGGTCACGAACAACGGTCGCACAGACCGAAGAATTCGAAGCGGTGCTGAGTCGTCTTGAAGCGGAGCGCTTGCGTGAGGTCGCGCTCGATGCGGCCTATCGACCGGCATGGCACGTCCTCGACCTTGCCGCACTTCGTGCACACCGCATGGTGATGATGTTCGGGCGAGCAGAAAAGATATGCGCTTTCGCCGCGGCCCTGGGTGCGGACCGACGCCGCGCCGATAGCCTCGAGCGTCTCGAGCGTCCGATAGATCGTCGCGAGTCCGATGCCGCTGCGCTTTCGCGACAGCCGTTGATGAAGGTCTTTTGCGGTCGCGTACCGTTCGACGGCGGCCAGCTCTTCGACGATCGCCAGCCGCTGCTTGGTGACGCGGAACGAGCCGCCCGAAAGCGCGGCGCGCACGTCGCGCCGGGCCTGATCCTTCGTCATCGCGCGCGCACCGTCGCGCGCCGCGACGCGAGCACGGCCGAGAGCAGCGAACGCCGGCGAGGTGAGAATATCATCGCCAGGAAAAAACACGCGGTCGCGGTGAGGACGATCGTCGCTCCGGACGCGGCGTCGAGATAGTACGACAAGTACAGTCCGCCGATCGACGAGACGACGCCGACCACGGCTGAGACCACCATCATCGTGCCGAAGCGTGTCGTCAGCTGATATGCCGTCGCCGCGGGCGTGACGAGAAGCGCCGCGACGAGCACGATGCCGGCCGCCTGAAGCGAGACGATGATCGTCACCGCCAACAAGACGAGCAGCAGGTAGTAGAGGAAATCGGTCGGCAGTCCGCTCGCTTGCGCCATGACCGGATCGAACGACGAGAAGAGCAGCTCCTTGTAGAGCAGCATGACGATAGCGAGGACGAGCGCGGCGAGCGAGACCACCAGGATGATGTCGAGGCGGTCGACGCCGAGGATGTTGCCGAACAGGAAGTCTTGCAGGTCCGACGAGTAGCTGCGCGCGCGCGACATCAGCAGGACGCCGAGCGCGAACGCCGCCGTGAACAGGACGCCGATCGTCGTGTCGAGCGAAAGCTCCGAACGCTTGGCGATCGAACCGATGCCGAGAGCGGTGAGCACCGCGACGACGAGACCGCCGACGTAGAGGTTCGCCTTCATCATGTACGCGATGACGATGCCGGCGAAGGACGCGTGCGCCAGACCATCGCCGATGAACGACAGGTTGCGTAGCACGACGAAGACGCCGATGACGGAACACGTCAGCCCGATGAACGTCGACGCGACGAGCGCGCGCACCATGAACGCGTTTTGCAGCGGATCGGCGAGCCAATGGATCACAGGCGCGCCTCTCCGTCGCCGCCGATCAACAACGGATGGCTGCCGAACGTCGCCGCAAGCGTGTCGCGTGTGAGCACGACGTCCGGCGGCCCGAATGCGATGACGTGGTGGTTCAGGCAGAGCACCTTGCCGAACCACGTCGCGACGCACGATAAGTCGTGGGTCGAGGCGATGATCGTCGTGCCGGCGCGGTTGCGCTTTTCGAGCAGCGTGAAGATCGCGTGCTGGCTTGCCGCGTCGACGCCCGCGATCGGCTCGTCGAGCAAAAGGAGATCCGGCTGTTGCACGAGGGCGCGGGCGACGAACGTCCGCTGCTGCTGACCGCCCGACAGCTGACCTATCTGCGAGTCGCGCCACTGCGACATGCCGACCTCCGCCAGCGCCTGATCGACCAATTCCAAGTCGGAGGTTGACGGACGGTGGAAAAGGCCGAGGCGCCCATAGCGACCCATGAGGACGACGTCGCTGACGGTGACCGGGAACGACCAATTCACGGATTCGGCTTGCGGCACGTAGCCGATGCGCCGTTTATCGACGTCGCTCGGCTCGGCCCCGAGCACCCATGCGGCGCCGCACTCGATAGGATGGATGCCGGCGATCGCCTTGAGGAGTGTCGACTTGCCCGAGCCGTTCGGCCCGATTATGCCGACGAATTCGCCGCGTTCGACTTCGAACGTGACCTCGTCGAGGACATCGCGGCCGAAATAGCCGGCGCATACACCTTCGAAGTCGACGGCCGGTTCAGCCGCGCCCCGCGCGCGCAGCGCTTCGGCGATGACCGCGCTCGTACCGCGCGTGTGCCCCTCGTGCGGGTGGAGATGCGGCGCCGTCGGCGCTATCGAATGGCTATGGTCGGCGGGCGATGCTAGCTCGCTGGGCGACACGTGCGTGTGGTCGTGGTGATCGACGTCGTGTTCGGTCATCCGCTCCTCGCTCATCTGCGCAAAGCGTCGACGATCGTCTCGACGTCGTGGCGCATCATGGAATCGTAGTCGGCCGCGACGCCGCCGGTCCCGAGCGTGTCGTCGTAAAGGTCGGTGACGAGAGCGATGTTCGCGCCCGAGGCGAGCGCATCCGCGAGCTTCGGCGAATATTGCGGTTCGCCGAAGACGGCGCGCACGTGGTTCGACTTCGCGAGCGCGATCAGCCGCGCGAACGACCCCGGTGCCGGTTCTTGACCGGGCAGCGGCTCGATCGCGCCGACGTCCCTGATACCGTAGCGCCGGTCGAAGTAGAGCCACGCGTCGTGGAAGCAGATCATCGCCCGATGCTCGCGCGGGATCGTGTTGATATGGAACCGTATCCAGCCGTCGAGCGAGACGAGCCGCGCCGTCTCGATGCTCGCGTTCAGCTCGTAGACGGAGGCGTTCTGCGGATCGGCGGATTCCAACGTGCGCGCGATCATCGCGACGTAATCGGCGGCGTACACCGGGTCCATCCATAGATGTGGATTGCCCGACGCAATATCCGTCGCCGGTACCGAGTCCGACAACGTCACGATACGCAAGCCGGCCCCGCCGGCGGCGTCGATGAGCCGCGCGAGCCACGCCTCGAGTCCAAGGCCGTTTTCGAAGAGCACGCTCGCGCCGGAAAGCGCGACCATGTCGTCGGGTCGCGGTTCGAACGTCTCCGGAGAGGCACCGGCGGGCACGATGCCGTGGAGGTCGATGCGATCGCCGCCGACCGAAGCGACGAGCGAGCATAATGTCGTGATCGTGCAAGCGACACGCAGGCGTGGCGCGGGAGCCACTTGCGGGTGCGCGGTGCCGGAGTCCGAGCGGCCAGTGCATGCCGCGGCGACGACGCACGCGAGAGCGATCGCGACTGAGGTTGCGGCGAGCGACGCCCTTTTGTTATCGAGAATCATTCTCGATAAGATTGTCGGCGCGCGGGCCCGTTCCCTTTACCCGGCGCGCAGCACCGCTGACCTGTAACCCGCCATGATGCTGCTGACGTACTCTTGCGTCTCTCGATACGGGGGCACTCCGCCGAAGTGATCGACGGCCCCCGGCCCGGCATTGTACGCGGCGAGCGCGAGATCGAGCCGGCCATCGTAGCGGTCGAGAAGCGAGCGCAGGTATTTGGCGCCGCCCTCGACGTTCTGCGCCGGGTCGAATGGATCTGAGACGCCGAGCTCGCGCGCGGTGCCGGGCATCAATTGCATGAGGCCGACCGCACCGGCACCCGAGACGACGTCGGCGCGAAAGCCTGATTCTTGGCGGATGACCGCGTCGAGCAACGCCGGGTCGAGGCGGTTACGACGCGCCGAGGCATCGATGATTCCCGCGAAGCGGCTGGGCGGCGCAGCGCCTGAAGTCTGATCCGACTCGCTCGTGGCGTTTGAAGCCGGCTGCGCTTGGATCGGCGAAGCCCCGAACAGCGAGCGCAACGCGACGGAACATCGGCTCTCGAGCGTCGACAATTCTCGGCGCAGCAGGTGGGTGAACGCCGTGAAGCGGCGCTCGAGTCCGGCCACGCCGGTTTGGGCTTCCTCGAGCAATCGATCCCCCGGTCCGGCGACTCGCGTGTTCGAAGTCGACGGTTCGATCGCGTCCTCAAAGGTCTGGGTCGATCCGACCTCGCCTGCGAACGCACCGGCGTTGGCAAGCGGATCCGAGTCGGAAAAAGCGTCAAGGCCGATCGACGAAGCCGGAGATATATCCATCAATGCGCTCCTGCGGAGTTGTCCGCGTGCGAGATATCGCGGCGCGCGTGCGTGTCGTCTAGCGTCTGACGACTCGTCGCTTGGCGGCACCCCTCGCTCCCGCTCGCCGCTGCTCGACGGCCGGCGTTGACGCGGCACTCAGGCGACCGGCGATCGATGCGAGCGCTTCGAGGGTCCGCACCGGTAAAGGCTCGGCCATCGCCGCCTCGCCGTGGAGAAGCGCTGCGATCTCACCGCGCACCGCGACCGCAGCATCGAGCGCCGCATCGCCTCCGGGTTCGTAAGCGCCGATCGCGAACAAGTCCTCAGACCGTTCGAGGGTCGCGAGGGCAGCTCGAACCGTCGTCGCGGCCGCGAGATGCGTGTCGGACGCCACGCTAGGCATCAAGCGGCTCAGGCTGCGGAGAACGTCGATAGCCGGAAAACTGCCGGCTTCGGCCAGCCGTCTCGACAAGACGATATGACCGTCGAGCAGTCCGCGGACGGAGTCCGTGACGGGTTCGCGCACGTCGTCGCCGTCGACCAACACCGAATAGATGCCCGTGACGCTGCCGCCCTTCCAGGCGCCGGCGCGTTCGACGAGCGAAGCGAGGACAGATGCGAGCGATGGCGGGTGGCCACGATGCGCGGGCGATTCGCCCGCCTCGAGCGCGTGCTCGCGCCATGCCGTCGCAGCGCGCGTGAGTGAATCGACGACGAGCAACACGTCGCGGCCTTCCCACGCCAGCGCCCGAGCGTGGAGCGTCGCGGTACGGATCGCCGCGAGCCGCTCGAGTGCGGGTGCGTCGGCGGTCGCGCAGACGACCGTCGTCGTCGACCGTCGCGGGTCCGCTCGCAGCGATTCGATGAGCTCTGCGGCTTCGCGACCGCGCTCGCCGACGAGCGCGATGACCCGTGCATCGACTGCGGCGCTTTGCACGATACTCCGCAAGAGCGACGTCTTGCCGACGCCGGCGCCGGCGAACAGGGCGATCCGCTGGCCGTACCCGAGCGTAGCGAACGCATCGATCGCAGCGACGCCGGTGTACAACGCACGGTTGATCGCGACTCGATCAAAAGTGCCACATGGATCGTCAGCGCAGATGACACGCGCGTCGCGGACACCGTCCGCACGCCCCCAGGCATCCGTATCGCGGCCGAGCAGCGTGCTGCCCACGAACGAACCGATGCGAGCGCCGCTCGAACTCGCGCGAGCTCCCGTGACCACGCCGGTCGAATCTCCGAGCGGCACGCACGTGGCGCACGTTCCGTCGAGGTCGACCACTTCGGCGACGATATCCGGCCGTCCGCGGCGCTCGACTTGGACGCACGCACCTATCGCAAGGCCCGGCATGACGGCGCGCATCTTGCGGCGCGATACTGCTGCCACCGTGCCATGGCGGATCCATCCGTCCGCAGACGTGTGCGAAAGCGGCAGCGGTTCCTCAGCGATCATGACGAGTCGGCGACGGCGCGGGCGAGGAGCCGCGCGCGTTGGTCGACGGTCGCGCTGACGATTCCATGCGCGGTCTCCACGACGACGTCGCCGGACGCGAGAGTCTCGTCCGCGGCGACGCTCGCGGCGACGCGATCGCGGCATGCAGCCGCATCGACCGGCGAGAGCCGGACCGTCGTGCCCGATCCTTGACCGGCGACTTCCATCGCGTCGTCGACGAAACGAGCGACGAATAGCGGATTCCTTGCGATCGCCTCGCGGAGCGCCCGCGCACAGGCCTCGCCGGCGATCTTGGTAGCACGTTCGCGCACCGACGCAGCGGTTCGCGCCTCGTCGCGACAATTCGCTTCGTCGTCGCGAACTTCGGCGGGCTTCTCGAGATCGATCTGGTGCAGTTCTGGCAGAACTTCTTCTTCCACGGCGTCCGTGTCGAGTTCTGGCGGTGTCTCTTGCACTAGCCGCCGTGCTATCACCACGCGCGGCACGAACGGCGCAAAGCCGTCGGCTGTCACGGTCGTATTACCTCGGCTGACGAGCGAAGGTCGAGATAGGCGACGATCGCATCGCGTCGCTCCGGCGCACAGCGACGCAGAACGCCTTCGCGCACGTCGTGCGACTCGACGGCGAGCACGTATGCGGCAGCCTGCGGCGATTCGCCCGCGATCGACGCGAGAATCGATCGGGAGCGCTCGGCATGCGTGTCGATCGCGGAAAAAGAGACCGGCGTCTTCGCTTGAGGCGCCTTTTCCGAAGCAAGCCCGCGGGCGCGCGTGAGCGGCAGCGTCGCAAAGCCGAACAATGCGAGCGCGCACGCGACCGCCGCGCGTGCGATGCCGGCGCGGGCGTCCGGATCCTCCGTTGTCGACGGCACCGCCGAAGGAGCGGGCGACGCGAAGGCGAGCGTTTGGACGACGACCTCGTCGCCTGTCGCGAGATCCGCACCGGCGGCTGCCCGCACGAGCGCGGTGACTTCCGATACCGACGTCGACGCGACGCGCGACGAGTTGAGGAAGACGGCCACGGACATTCGCACCGGCGCGTCAGCGGCCATGACGCGGCGCTCCGAAAGCGTATCGTATGCGAAGCGACGAGTCGTGCGCTCGCGGTCGAACGACTTGCCCGACTCCGTGCCGCGCTCGTGCGCGACATCCGCGCTCAAGGCGCCGTGCGGCACGACCTTCGTGCTCTGCGTCTGCTGCTCCGAGCCTGCCGCGGCGACGCTCACCCGCACGACGGCGACGCCGGCTCCGAAGACCGCGTCGAGCGCCGATTGCACCGACCCTTGCACGCGATGCTGCTTCGTCAACGCAGCATCCGGCGACGGCGGTGATCCGATCGCCGCACCGGATGCGTCGATGACGGAGACGTGATCCGGCGACAACCCCGGGTACGCCGCGGCGATGAAGCGGCGGATGCCCGCCACCGCTTCCGCGGTGAGCGTCGCCCCCGGCTGCATGATGAGCTGCACTGCGGCGCTCGGCGGTTCCGTTCGATCGGGGTCTGCGAGGGGATCGGGCTGCGCTGGCGGCAGCACGACGGCTGCGTCGGCGATGCCTGCGATACGGCGCAATCCGGCGACGAGATCGCCTTCGATGCCGGAGCGGCGCCTGTCGTCGAGGATCGACTGCGGTGTGAGCGCGTTCGACTGATCGCCGAGCACGTCGGCTGAGGTCGGCACGTAGCGCCGCGGCAGACCGGCTAGAGTAAGCCGCAAGAGCACATCGCGCCGTCGTGAAGCGGCGACGAAAATCTGCGTGCCCTGCGCATCGGCGCGAAACGTCTCCCCCCAAAGCGTCAACGCGCTTTCGACGTCGCTCGTCTGCGATGGGCGCAACGCCTCATCGAACAGCGGCACGTCGCCCTGGAAGCGCCCGATGCATAGCGCTATGGCGGCGACGACGGCGCTTGCTGCGATCGTGCCGGCGACTCCGGCGCGACGTCTGCCCACCCACGCCCCCGATCGCTCGATGAGCGTCGGCAGCCGGGGGTGGATCTCCGCGAGCACAGGTCACACCTGCGTCTGGAGGAGCGAGTTGACCGCGCTGCTCACCCGTGACGCTGCGACCGAGATGACTTCGAGCGCGACGTCCGCCTTGGCTCGCGCGATCGACGCACCGGCGACGTCACCCCCACCACCCGCGAGCACGGCGGCCTCTACGTCTGCGCCGTGCAGCGCATCGGCAGCGCCGCCGAGCGCACTCGCCAACGCGTCTCCGAATGATGATGTCGCTCTCGGTGAGGCCGAGGCCGGCATGCCGGCCTGCGCGACGCCGTCGATGATATCGACGTTCATGCGCGGTCGACGTCGATCGCCTCGACGTCCATTTGTTTGGCCGCCTGAAGCGCCGCCACGTCCGCGTCGTACGCTCGTCCGGCCGCGACGAGCGATACCATTTGATCGATGGAATCGTCACCCCCGGCCGGCTTCGAAACGATCGAGGCGACTCGAACCGGCTCGGGCACACCGCCGCCGAATAGCGCAAACCCGAACGCCGAATCGCCATCGTCGACGCCATATGTGTCGTCGAACGCTAAACTCCCGGTCGGGTAGGATCCTAGCGCCGAGTCGAGCGCGCTCGCGAACGAGCCTTCGCCGGCCGGCTCAAGAACGGGCGCGCGGGGGCGGAAGGTCGAGCCGTCACGTGGGATCCCCGCGTTGGCGATATTCTCAGCGATGAGATCCATCTCGGCGCGGTGCGCCGCCATTCCGCTGGCCGCGATGTCGAAGGCTGACGCGCTCATCGCCGCGCGTCCTCCGCGACGGTGCGATACTCGCGCAGCATCGCGCGCTCTTGGTCGGCGAGCGCCCGAAAGCGCAGCGAATTCTCGGCGGTCGCGCCCATCGCGTACTCGATCGTGCCGCTCGCCCCAGACGAGGGCGCCGAACGTACGGCGGCCGCGAACTCGAGACCGCGATCGCTCAGCTCGGGTGCCGGCGCTATGTCGCGTGCGACGAAGCCGCTCGAGCGCGCGTTCGCCGCGTCTTCTGCGAGCACGCGCGCCCGCAATTGCGCCACGTTCATACCTTGTTCGACCAACCCGAACGACCCATCGACCATTTCGCACGACCTCCGGCCGAGAACGAGCGTACGCTTACCATATGAACAGCGTTTGTCGGCGTAGTGGCGGCAGAGAAAGCGAGCTCCCGCGAAAGAACACCAGTACGAATCGTGGAAATATTCGATCTCCCGTCGGCTCGAAGCCGGTGGCTTTGCAGCCGATAGTATAGATGAGAAGGCGGCGGTCCCGACCTTGCCTGTCGGGCCTATTGCTGTCGCCGCTCGTTCTGACGCGCCTAGAGCATCGGGTGGTGAGATGAGTCACGACCGGCGTGACAATCCGTGGGAGCGCATCGCTTCGCGTCTTGACGAAGCGTACGACGATGCGCGCTCGCTCGCCGATGCGAAGCCTACGTCCGGCCGTCCGCCCGCACGCGCGAAGAACGCCGCCGATCGTCTGATCGAACTCCTCGCAGACGCTCGCCACGACGTGCGCGCGCGCGAGGTCGAAGCGTCGGTCGCGGCGACCCGAGCCCAGCGGCTCGAGGTCGAGCTCGCGCAGGCGCTGCGCAGGGCCGACACGCTCGTGCGCATCGGCAAAGCGATCAACGCCGTCCGCGAAGTACCTGCGCTTCTCCAACTCGTCGTCGATCTTGCCGTCGAAGCGACTGCCGCCGAGCGCGGCCTCGTCGTCATCCCCGATCCCGCCGGCGGATCGCGCGAATACAGCGCGGCGAGCAACCTCGATCCGTCCGACATCGGGGCGCCGTCGTTCGCCATCAGCCGGTCGATCGTCGAGCGCGTCCTGCGCGAGGGCGAGCCGCTCGTGACGACGGATGCGCAGAACGATCCGAACGTCGACGAAGCCCCGAGCATCCGGTCGCTCCACATCCGGTCCATCATCTGCGTGCCGATCCGCAACAAGGACGGCGTCGTCGGCGTCATCTACGTCGACTCGCGGATCCGCCCCGACAGCCTGCTCCACCACGATCCCGAGCTGCTCGCGACGATCGCCGACCAAGCCGCCGTCGCGATCGACAACGCGCGGCTCTACGACGACTTGACGAAGAGCTTCGCCGAACTATCCGGCATCAAAGGTCAGACGGACGAGATCCTCGAGTCGATCGCGTCCGGCGTCGTCGTCCTCGATTCGACCGACACGATCGCGCAGTTCAACCGCGCGGCCGAGATCACGTTCGGATTGTCGGCGTCGACGCTCGTCGGGCGCAACGCGCGCATCCTCAACACGTGGCTGCCCGGCTTCTCGTCGCTCGTCGAGCGGTTCAGGACCCAATCGGATGCGCGGCTCGTGCTCGAGATCACCGGCGATCACTTCGTCCGCGGCGGCATCGTCCTCCAGCTGACCTTCTTCCGCATCCGCGGCGCGGCCGGCGGCGGCGCAGGCACCGCCGTCGTTCTCAACGATCTCACCGAGAGCCGCGCGCTCGTCGCCGAAAACCTCGCGCAGGTCGAGAAGAGCAGCCGCATCGCGCGTTCGTTCGAACGCTATCTCGCGCCGCACGTCGTCGACGCACTGCTCAAAGATCCCGAAGCGTTCGCGCTCGGCGGCACTCGCGTCCGCGCGACGATGCTCTTCGCCGACATCCGCGGCTTCACCGAACTCTCCGAGCGCCTCATGCCCGAGCAGGTCGTCGATTTGCTCAACCGCTACCTCGAGCCGGTCGTCAACGTCATCTTCGCCAACTCCGGGTTGCTCGACAAATTCTACGGCGACGGCATCATGGCGGTGTTCGGCGCGCCGCTGCCGAGCGAAGACGATCCGCGACGCGCGGTGACGGCGGCGCATCAGATCCTTCAGCAAGTCCACGCACTCAACGCACAGCCCGGCGCTCTCTGGCCGCTTTCAGTCAGCATCGGCCTTGCGACCGGCGACGTCGTCGCCGGACACATCGGCTCCGAGCGCCGGCTCGAATACACGGTCGTCGGCGATGCAGTCAATCTCGCGCAACGCCTGCAGGGGATCGCAGAGCCGAACCAAGTTCTCGCGGACGAAGCGACGTACGCGTGCGTCAAAGGCCGCCTTACCGCGACGCGCCGGATGGCAAGCCTCAAGGGCAAGGCGGGTCTCATCCCCGTCTACGTGCTCCACGGATAGGCGGGAGATGCGCGAGACGATGGCGGCCCAAGAGCCGATCCGATACTTGGACGACCCGGGGTTCGGGGTCGCATCGGACGTCGGCGCGGCGGCGCTCCAGCTTACCGGCGCGAACGCGGTCGCGGTCTTCCTTTATGACGAGTCGCGCAGCGCGTACGTCGGCGCGGCCCGCGTCGCACCGGACGGTCCGCACGCGCTCCCGTCGACCTTGTCGAGCGAGGCCGTCGCGACGGTCGTCACGCAAGGTTCGCCGGTCGCGACGTTCTCGCTCGCGCTCGAGCTCGAGGGGGCGATCGCCGAGGAAGTGCAGCGGACGAACGCCGCGTCGCTGCTCGTCATCCGCTGCGATCGCGGCCCGCGCCCGCTCGGCCTCTTGCTTTGCTCGTTCGACGAGATGCAGACTTTCGACGCCGGCGCCGAGCGCGATGCGCTCGCGCTCGGGCGGGTCGTCTCCACGATGCTCGAGTACGCGCGTCGCACGAACGCCGCGCTCGATCGCGCCGACCGCCTCGCGACGCTGCTCGACACGGCATCCGCCTTCGCCGGTGAGCTCGACCTCGAATCGCTTTTCGCGGCGATCCACGAGCAAGTGTGCCGGCACATGGACGCACCGAGCTTCTTCGTCGCGCTCGAGAGCAGCGAAGCCGGCGCGTTGCGGACCGAGTACGCCGTCGAATCCGGCGTCCGCATCCAGGCCGAATCGCTGCTTTCCGGCGGCAACGTCCGTCAGGTCTTCGAAAGCTCGCTTCCGCTCGTGCTCGACGCGGAGCGCGACGCATTCGCGATGGAGCCTGGTTCGGCCGGAGCGCGCGTCTCGTCGGCGCTCTACGTGCCGATGCGCTTGCGTGACCGGGTCATCGGTGTCATGTCCGTCCAGTCGTACCGGCCGGACGCCTACTCCTCCGCGCACGTCGAGCTGCTTCTCGAGCTCGCGGAGCAGGCGGCGACGGCCATCCAGAACGCCGGTATGTTCCGCGAAGAACGGCGGCGCATGCGCGAGCTGTCGGTGCTCCATCGCCTCGCAGCGCTGACGAACTCGGAAGCGCACCTCGACCGCATCATGGCGGCTATCGTCACCGAAGCGGCTTCGGCGTTCAAAGCAGACGCGGCCTCGATCGCGCTCGAGAACGAGCGCGGCGACTTCATGCTGGCGGCGACCCACGGCGTGTCCGAGTCGTATCGCCACACGCGCGTCATCCCTGGACCGTCGTTGCGCGCGCTCTACGGCTCGCCGCCGACCGAACGCTTCATCGGACCTGACGAGATCGACGCGATGGGCCAGACGGACCTCGTGGTCGCCGAGGGGATCACGAACTGGTTCCTCGTGCCCTTGCTCCAGCAAGGACGTCTCATCGGAAGCCTCGCCCTGTGCGGCCGGGACCGCATCATCCGGCTGTCGCCGAGCGAGACCGGACTCGCGCGGCTCTTCGCCGAGCAAGCCGCGGCGGCGATGCTGCGCGCGCAGTCCGCGCACGCGCTCACCGAGCGCATCGAAGATTACGATCTACTGACGCGCGTCGGCCGCGCTCTCGTCTCGCGGCTCGAAGTCGACTACGACGCGATCCTGCGCCTGCTGCGGGATCAGCTCGGCTACACGCATCTCGCGATCCTCACGCTCGAGGGCGACCCGCCCGCGCTCGCGCTCAAGGCACATCTCGGACACGGCGACCACGCGAGCGCGATGGCGCTCGAACCGGATCGCGGCGTCATCGGCTCGGTCGCCGCCACCGGCGAGATGCTCTACCTGCCGGACGTCTCGAAGGACGCGCGTTACGTCCAGACGACGGTCGACGTCCAGTCGGAGCTCGCGTACCCGCTCAAGTACGGCGGTCAAGTGCTCGGCGTCCTCGACGTGCAAAGCGAGGCTCGCGATGCGTTCACGGCACGCGATCGCCGCATCCTCGCCGCTCTCGCCGACCAGTGCGCGATAGCGTTGTCGAACGCGCGGCAATATGCGACCGCTGGCGCGCGCCTCCAGTCGCTCGGCGCGGCGCGCGTCCAGCTGGAGAAATACGCCGAGTATCTCGAACGGCGACAAGAGGATCTCAAACTCGTCAACGCCGTGTCGGCCGCGGCGAGCGCGACGCTCAACCTCGACCGCATCCTCGAATCGGCGGTGCGCAACGTCGCCGCCGGGCTCCGCGCCGATCGCTGCAGCGTCGGCATCCTCGACGAAGACCAGATGCGCATCGAGATCGCCGCCGAATACCGGCCGGACGGCCATGCGACGTCGGTCGGCGTGAAACTGCCGCTGCAAAGCTCGTCGATGCTCGCGAAGTCCGTCACCGGGCGTCACACGATCGCCACTGAGGACGCTCTCGCCGATCCGCGCTTCGCGGATGTCCGGTCTGAGATGATGCTGATGCACGTGCGCGGCACGGTCATCGTGCCGCTCGTCGCCGGCGGCCGCGTCATCGGCACGCTGTCGGTCAACTCATCGGGCGAGGCGCGCCGCTTCACCGACGAAGAGATCGAGGTGCTCGAAACGGTCGCGAATCAGCTCGCGCTCGGTGTGCGTAACGCGCGCCTCTATGGCCGGGCTCGCGACCGCGCGAACGAAGACTCGCTGACGGGCATATTCAACCACCGGTATCTGCACGAGCGCCTCGAGTTCGAGCTGCTCCGCGCGCGGCGCGCCGGTCATCCGCTGTCGATCGCGCTCTTCGACCTCAACAACTTCAAGACGTTCAACGACACGTTCGGCCATCAAGCGGGCGACGAAGTGCTGCGCGTCGTGGCGACGACGC
The DNA here is from genome assembly GCA_035710745.1 of Candidatus Eremiobacteraceae bacterium. NCBI lineage: Bacteria > Bacillati > Vulcanimicrobiota > Vulcanimicrobiia > Candidatus Eremiobacterales > Candidatus Eremiobacteraceae > Candidatus Eremiobacteraceae bacterium. The sequence goes on from DASTCX010000025.1 coordinate 173,108, forward strand.
TCGGCATGTGCTTGCGCGCGACCGACATCGGCGGACGCTACGGCGGCGACGAGTTCCTCGTCATCTTACCCCAAGCCGACGAGCCCGGAGCGCAGATGCTCCTCAACCGTGTGCGCCGCAAACTCGAAGAGCAGGCGAAGGCGGGCTTCCCGCCGATCCCGATCGAGCTCGCCGCCGGCATCGCGGTCTTCCCGCGCGATGGCCAGACGAAGCGTGATCTCATCGCGCACGCCGACCAGAGCATGTACTCGCACAAACGGCTCGAGAGCGGCCTCCCGACCGCGGGTCAGTGACCGCCGCCGACCAGTTCGCGGAGATGCGCCGCCTGAGCTTCAGCTTGCTTCAACGGTAGATCGTAGCTGTTCGTGAGCGGCCACGTCCCTTTCGGCGTGGCGATCATCAACCGGTAGAACGTCATGTTCTTGTCCATCATCGAGTCGAGGCCGATGCTGACGTCGCTGAAGCCGACGCTTCCCGACGCGTTCTCGCGCAGACCGCGCGACGTCCAACTCATCGTTTGGCTCGCCTTGTCGAAGGTGAACGTCCGCCGCTTTTGCGTCAGCACGCCGATAGCGCAGAGAATCGTGAAGAACCCGAAGATCCCTGCCGCTAGATAGCTCGGCGACGTTTGATGGATGCTGCCCCACGTCGCGATCCCGAGCACGACGGTCATCAGGATCATGAGGATCTCGGCGAACACGGGTGAGTCGACGTACCGCTCTTGGTTCTTGTCGTTCGGATTGAAGTCCATGCTCGAGGTATCGGACGGGGTCGCGAAGGCCTGAAGCGACGAGGCGCGAGCATCTGCTCGCGCCTCTTTAGTCTTTGTCGTCGCTTTTCAGATCTAGCGCTTGCTGAACTGGAAGCGTTTGCGCGCGCGCTTGCGGCCGTACTTCTTCGACTCTTTCTCGCGCGGATCGCGCGTGAGCAAGCCGGCCTTGCGGAGGACCGGACGGAGCGTCTCGTCTTCGCGCAGGAGTGCGCGCGCTATGCCGTGACGGATCGCACCGGCTTGGCCGGTGAGACCGCCGCCGTGCGCGGCGACCTCGATGTTGAAGCGCGTCATGCTGTTCGTCGCTTCGAGCGGCTGGCGCACGATCTGCAGCAGCGTGGCGCGGCCGAGATATTGCTCGATCGGCCGGTTGTTGACTTTGATCTCGCCGCTGCCGGCGGTCAAACGGACCCGCGCGACCGCGCGCTTGCGGCGTCCGGTGCCCTGCGGTGTCGTCGTCGCGATTGCCATCAGACCTCTTTCATCGGCTGCGGCGCTTGCGCAGCGTGGGTATGATCAGGCCCGACGAAGAGGCGCAAACGCGCCATGCGCTTCGAACGCAGCCGGTTGCCGGGGATCATCCCGCGCACCGCGGTCTCGATGAGCCGCGTCGGGTGCGCGTCTCGCACTTGTCCGGCGGTCCGCTCGCGCAGGCCGCCCGGGAATTGCGAGTGGCGGTAATAGATCTTGTCGGACCACTTCTTGCCGGTAAGACGGATCTTCTCGGCATTGACGACGACGACGAAGTCGCCGGTGTCCGAATGCGGGGTGTAGATCGGCTTGTGCTTGCCGGTCAGATATTTGGCGATGCGCGTAGCGAGCCGGCCGAGCGTTTTCCCGTCGGCGTCCACGACGTACCAGGCGCGCTGGACGTCCTGCATCGCGAGCAAGGGCGTGTTCATGGGTGGATCAGGAGCCTTTTTCAGACGAGCGGCGGGCCGCTCGATAGATATCGTGCGGGCGAACCAAGTAATAATACGGCAGCGGTGCGGGACCAGTCAAGGAGTTCGGCGACCAGGGTATTGGGCGTTGTCGATGCGGGACAGCCGTCAGAGCGCGTCCGAATCGACGCCGCGCGGGATCACGTAGTATGCCGCGATTAGCAAGTAGGCGGCGAAACTCGCAAGCGGATCGACGAGCGCTACGAGCATCGCGAGCGCGTAACCCACCCAACCGACGCGATAGGCCCTGATCGTCGCTCGAAGCGTCTCGTCTCCGACGCTCGCATGGAACGCGCGGCGCCGGACGAGATGCAGCAACATCAGGTTGTAGAACGTCGCGCACAGCGTCAGCACGATCCCGTAGAGGAACGTCGACGAGCGCATCGTCGGATACGTGCCGAGCGTGCTCGTCGCGAACGGGATGAACGCGGTGGCGGCGAGCAGCAGTAAGTTCAGGAAAACGGTCATGCGGTCGACGTGCGCGATCATCCTGAAAAGCGCATGATGGTTCTGCCACATGATGCCGATGACCGCGAACGAGAGGACGTAGGCGACGACGTTCGGCCACAGCCCGAACAGCGCCGACGAGAGCTGCGCCTCCGAAGGTTGATGGAGCTGCGGCAGCACGACGCCGAGCACGAGCAGCGTGATCGCGAACGCGAACACGCCGTCGGAGAACGCCTCGAAGCGCGATTTATCCACGCGCTAGTTGTCTTCGTCCTTGAAGCCGACGTACCAGTGCGTACCGTCGCAGAACGGTTTGTTCTTCGAGTGACCGCAGCGGCACAGCGCGTAGTGCTCGGCGAGCGCACCGGAGTTCTGCTTCTCACGCTGGATGGCGATGTTGCCCTGGACGTGATACGGGCCGTCTTTCGAGACGTAGATCGCTTGGTCGCGGTCTTCGCCTTTGTAGTCGACGCCGTCGCGCGTGAAGCTCAGCGCGCCGGACGGACACTGCCTGACGATCGCGACGACCTCGTCCGCCGAAGCGCCGTCGGGCGTCACGAACGTGTCGCCTTCGTGATGGAAGACCGCCGGGAGATGATCGGTGCAGTTGCCGGCGTGGCAGCACGTGCCGCGGTTGTCGTGGATCGTGATCGACTTGCCGACGTACGTGTCGGGCCGGTCGGGCGTGCGGTTCGGCGACTTCGCGCTCGAGAACCCGATGCGCGCGTGCGTGCCGTCGCAATACGGCTTGAGGTTCGAACCGCCGCACCTGCAAAGGGCGAGCGAACGTCGCGTGGCGAGGGTCTCGCCTTTCGAGTTCGTGAGATGCCGCAGGTTGGCGACGAGATACGGGCCGTTCTCCTCGCAGGAGATCGTCGCCGGCACCGGCGGCTCGATCGAGTGGAAATCCATCTTGCTCGAGAACTGCCGCGGGACGAACTGGACGAGGTGGTCGCCGATCGACTGCAGCGCCGCCGCCGCCTCTTGCACCTGCGGAGGCGCTTCGGGTCTCGCACCGATCGCCGAGGTCCGCGCGACGAGATCGGCGATGCGCTCGAGCACGAACACCCACGCCGACGTCTTGTGCGCGAGCAGATGGATGTCGCGGTTATATCCGAAGCCCGGGCCGGCGGTTTTGCCCGGGTATTCCGGACCAGCGGGCATCTGCGCGAGCGCTTCGCCGAGCGGGCGGAGGACCGACGCCATGATGCGCAGCGTGCCGCGCGAGATCAGGCGGAGCTCGTCTTCGGTCTCGTCGATGTGGGCGAAGAAGCGCGCGAGCATGAGCAGCATCGTGTCGTATGTCGAGTTGAACAGATCGGCGACGTCGTGGGTGAGCGGATCGGTGATGATGTTGCCGCCTGTCGCGTCGTCGTAGTAGCGCGTCATCGGGTTCGAGATGACGGGTCGTACCGGTTCGAACGTCGCTCCGGTGTCGCTCGCATCTTTGAGCGCTCCCGCGTATTGCTTTCGGATCGCGTCGAACACGGCGAAGTGGGCGTCTGGATGATCCGACGTCGGCGCTTCGCCTTGTTCCACGATCATCTCGACCGCCGCTCGCGCTGACGCCGCATCGACGACTTGGACGAGCTTGGGGAGGTCGAGATAACGCGAATTCGCCTGCGCTTGGGGCGGCCCGATGAAGAGCACGTCTTCCGGAATGTTCGTGAAGCCGCTCAGTATCTTGTGGTAGAAATCCCCGACGGTGCGGAAGTCGACGTCGTAGGGCTCGGTGAGGGCCGCGGGCCGTGTGCCTGCAGCGCCGGCGGGCGCAACCGGTCCGCATACACGGGTGCGGATAGCTTCGTAGACCTTCGATTTCTCGTCCGGCAGCACGCCCGCTTCCGGCAGTTCGAAACAGAGAAGCCGTTCGATCGTCTCCTGCGAGAACGGCTCGAGCGTCAGCGGGATGCCGAGCGGGAACGCCGACGCGGGAAGCGGGAAGTTCACGCGCCTGAAGTGCGGCGCACCGCCGATCGCGATCAGCATGTTCGACACTTGCGCGAGATGAAGCATCTCCTCTACCGCGACCGATGCGAGTCGGCGCTTCCAGCCGCGCACCATCTGCGCTTGCTCGGTCGTGAGGCCGCCCTCGCTGGCGTCGTTCTTGAGCGAGTATGCGGCGAACAGGTAGACGCACGAGAGGCCGTGCTCGAGCTCCGAGGCGCGCGACAAGAGATAGACGAGTTCTTCTCGCGTCGTCACTTGCGCGATGTGCGAACGGTCGGGCACGCTCGCCGGCGCTAACGTGGACATGGAACCATCCCCCAGGGTCGTGAAGGCAGAGCGGTTCCCCGTCGCCTGGCTTGTGGCCCTGTGGGGGTGGGCTGTCAGAACGGCTAGGTGAAGCCGAGCTTCGCTCGGCCTACTACATTTTGCCGAGCTTCGCTCGGCCTACTACATCAGTGAGGACCCATTCTGGATTATTCCGGAAAGCGGACATCGCCGGGAGTGAATCCGGCTGCGGCGATCGCAGCGCGGAGCATGTCCGGCGTCGCAACCGTCGGATCCGCGGTGACGGTGGCGAGCGATTCACCAAGGCTCGCGATGGCATCGGTGACGCCCGCGATCCCGCACAGCGCCGCGCGGACCATCTCGACGTCGACCGCCGAGCGCATGTCCGCGATCTCGATGACGATGTCTTGCGAACGCGCGGTCATATCGGATGCGCGTAGTGCACGCGTTCCAAGAACAGGCCGTGCGGCGGCGCCGTGAAGCCGGCACGCTCGCGCTCACGCGAGGCGAGGGTCGTAGCGACATCGTGCGGCGTCATCCGTCCGCGCCCGACGTCGACGAGCGTGCCGACGACGATGCGCACCATCTGATGGAGAAATGAGTCCGCGGTCATCCAAAGCTCCACGAAGTCGCCGGCGCGATCGACCGAAATGCCGGTCACGGTCCGGGTCGTTCCGCCCCGCGCCGGCGGCGTCGCGCAGAACGCGGCGAAATCGTGCTCGCCGATCAGCTTCTCCGCACCCGCGCGCATCGTGGCGATCTCGAGCGCCGCGCGAACGTGGAACGCTCGTCGATCGTTGAGCGGCGAGGGCGCCGTCCGGTTGACGATGCGATAGCGATAGGTACGAGCGAGCGCGTGCCGGCGCGCGGAAAAACCGGACTCCCGCTCGACCGCGCGCAGCACCGCGATGCGCGAACCGCGCAGCATCGCACTGGCAGCTATTGGTAAGCGTTCGAGGTCGAACGAGCTCGTCGTCGCGTAGCTGACGACCTGACCTGTCGCATGGACACCGGCGTCGGTGCGGCCCGCGGCGACGATGCGGACGTCGTGACCGAACAGCCGCGACAACGCGCGCTCGAGCTCGCCCGCGATGGTCGGCAACGTCGTCTGTCGTTGCATGCCGTGGTAGCCCGTGCCGTCGTACTCGACGACCATCGCGATCGTCCGGAGCAGACCGCCGCTTTCGCTCACTCCGGCTTCTGCAGCGGGAAAAGGAGCACGTCGCGGATCGACGCCTCACCGGTCAAGAGCATGACGATGCGATCGATTCCGTAGCCGATTCCGCCGGTCGGCGGCATGCCGTATTCGAGCGCCTGGACGTAGTCCCAGTCCGGCTCGGGCGCTTCCGCATCGCCGGCGGCGCGTTCGCGCGCCTGCGCTTGGAAGCGGCCGCGCTGGTCGTCTGGGTCGTTGAGTTCGGAAAACGCGTTCGCCATCTCCATGTGGCCGATGAAGAGCTCGAAACGCTCGACGAGGTCGGGGTCGCCCGGTTTGCGTTTCGCGAGCGGCGACAGCACGACGGGCTGCTCGGTGACGAACGTCGGATCGACGAGATGCGGCTCGGCGACGAGTTCGAAGATCTTGTCGATGACGTGCCCGTGACTCGCACCTTTTTGGAGCTCGATGCCGAGGCGGCGCGCGACCGCGCGCGCTCGTTCCTCGACGAGAACGTCCTCGCGCGACAGCTCGCCCCACTTGGCGAGCGCATCGAGGTAGGGGATGCGAGCGAACGGTTTTTCCAGACGGATCTTCTCGCCGTTCCACTCGTGGCCGCCGCGGACGCCGACAGATTCGGCGAGGTGGACGATCAGGTCTTCGGTCAGCCGGATCATGCCTTCGACGTCGGTGTACGCCTCGTAGAGCTCGAGCATCGTGAACTCGGGGTTGTGCGTCTTGTCGATGCCCTCGTTGCGGAAGATGCGTCCGAGTTCGTAGACCTTTTCGATGCCGCCGACGATGCAGCGTTTGAGGTTGAGCTCGGTCGCGATGCGCAGCTGGAGCGGCACGTCGAGCGCGTTCGACTTCGTCACGAACGGCCGCGCATTGGCGCCGCCCGCGACGCCGAGAAGCGTCGGCGTCTCGACCTCGTGGTAGCCGCGCCCGTCGAGGAAACGTCGCGCGGCGGCGAGGATGCGCGAGCGCGCGAGCATCGTATCGAGCACGGGCCGGTTCACCATGAGGTCGACGTAGCGTCGACGATAGCGGATCTCCGGATCGGTGAGGCCGTGCCACTTGTCGGGCAAGGGGCGGAGCGACTTCGAGAGCACGGTGAGCGATCGGACGTGGACGGAGATCTCGCCGGTCTTCGTCGTGAAGATCTCACCCGTCGCGCCGAGGACATCCCCGCGATCGAGGAGGTCGATGACATCGGCATCGGCGCCGAGATCGTCGACCTTGAAATAGAGCTGGATGCGGCCGGTCTCGTCGTCGAGGTCTGCGAACACGCTCTTCTTGCTCATCCGCCGCAGACCGCCGATGCGGCCGGCGACGCGGACCTCGCCGGTCGCCTCGCGCGCGGCTGCGCAGGTGTGGGTACGGTCGAACTTCGTGACCGCGAACGGGTCGCGGCCCATCGCTCGCAGCGCGTCGAGTTTTCCTCGACGCACCTTGATCAGTTCGGCTTCGGTCTTTCCTTCGTCGAGCGGCTCGCTCACTTCGCCTTAGCTTTGGAGCCGGTCTTCCGGTTGCCACGGATCGAGATGACCTTGAGCTGCACCTCGCCGCCCGGCGTCGACGCGGTGACGGTCGATCCCGGTTTCGAGCCGATGAGCGCGACGCCGATCGGCGATTCGTTGCTGATCTTCGCGTTGAGCGGATCGCTCTCGGTGCTGCCGACGATCGTGTATTCGTTTTCGCTCCCGGCGGTCACGTTGCGGACGCGCACCGTGCTGCCGAGATGCACCTCGTCGGCGCTGCCTTCGCTCTCGACGATGATCTTCGCGTTGCGGATCATCGCCTCGAGCTTGAGGATGCGCCCTTCGACGAACGCCTGCTCTTGCTTGGCGTCCTCGTATTCGGCGTTCTCAGAGATGTCGCCGAACTCTTTGGCCTGACGTATTCGGTCGTTGACCTCTTTGCGATGGACGCTCTTGAGCTCGTCGAGCTCGACTTCGAGCTTTTTCAGGCCGTCTTCTGTGAGCAGGACTTCCTTTTCGGTCACTGGTCTCTCCCTAGGTCGCGGTGGTGATGTGAGCGGGTGCGAGCGTTTCGACGCGTGGTTCGAAGCGCAGGCGATGGAGCAGATCGAGGTAGTCGCTTTCGACGACGTCCTCCCAACGCTTGCCGAGCTTGGCGAGCAGCGCTGCTTCCATGACGTTCGTGCCGAACGAACGCCCGCCGAGGTTCGGCGTGCTCGTGACGAGCAGCGCGACGCCGCGTTCGCGCAGCTCGGCGACGTTTTTCTCCGTCACCGTGTTCGTGAGCACGATCTTGCCGGCGAGCGAGTCGGGCATGTGCTGGCGTATGAAGTGGAAGTCGCCGGCGATGAGCTTGGCGGCATCGTAGTACTGCGTGAACTTCGGCTCCGGCGGCCGCTCTTGTTTCTTGCCCGTCGGATAGAAGAACTGGAACGGCAGCTTGCACGCGTCCGGCAGATAGCGCGCGGCCTCTTTCTCGAACTCGGCCAACGACGACACCGGCTTGTCGATCTCGAGCGCGAAGATGAAATCGCCGAACGTGACCTGCGCTCCCGCGGCGACGAGCGCCTGCGCCATCCCGAAACGGTCGAGAGCGCTCACCATGAGCACCGGCAGGCCGCGGAAATCGACGATGCCGCGCTCTTGGAGCACGCGCACGGTCTCGCGCTCGAGCGTGTTCTTGAGACCGCTGCCGTCGACGACGGGCGTCTTCTTGACGCTTTCGAGCATCCGCACGCCGTCGCGCAGCGCGTAGCGCTTCGTACCGGCATACAGATAGACGTCGATGCCGCCGAGGCCGATCGCGTCGACCCGGCCGTCGATGTCTTTGAGTTTTTCGACGGCGCGTTCGATCGAGCCGTCGAAGCCGATGCGGCTGATGTCGAATTTTTCGCCGAGCCAGTCGACGATGACGCGGTGATCGCGCGTCGAGGATCCAAGGCTGACCGAGACGATCGTCTTCATCCGTTCGCCCGCGCTGCTGCGCCCTTCTGGGCCGCGGACCCGTTCTTCGAGGCGGCGCCGTTACGGCGTGGCACGACGTCGCTTCGGCCCGGCATCGCGCCGGCACGAGCCGCGATAGCGAGCTCGCGCGTGCGCGCGATCTGCTCGACGGTGATCGCCTTGTCGAACGCGCGCATGCCCGCGAGCTCGAAGCCGTGCTTTGCGGCGAGCTGCTCGATCTCGAGCACTTTGTGGATGTTGATTCCGCGCCCGAGCGAGTAGTTCTCGAACCGGTTCTCGAGCGTCAGGATCATCGTCTCCGACATGCACGCGAGCGCGGTCTTCGGCGGCAATCCGAAATCGAAGTGGAAGTCGACGTCGCCTGGTACGCGGATGTTGCCGCCCTCGGTCACCAGGACGTCGGGCCGCTCGACCGCGACGCGGCGCGAAACGTCATGCGGCAACGATACTTCGCAGACGACGGCGCCCGGCTTGAGGTCTTCCGGCTCGACGACTTCCGACACCGCGGAAGTCGCTGTGAGGACGAGATCCGCGCGCTGGACCGCGTCGCGGATGTCGGCGGTCCAATCGCACTGCGCGGCGACGTGCGGCTGGAGCGCGTGCGAGAGATTCTTGAGGCGAGTCGCGTTGCGCGCCGTAAGGGTCAGGCGCTCGACTTGATTGCCGAGGATCTGAGAGCACGCCGCGCCGATGCTCCCGGTGGCGCCGATGACGGTCGCGTGCGAGCGCGCGAGGTCGATCCCCATCTCGCGTGCCCCGCGGATGAGGCTTTGGATGCCGGCTGCGATCGTGAACGAGTTGCCTGTCGTCACGGCGATGGGGCAATTCTCCGATACCGTTACGCCGCCGTCGCCGACGACCGACGTGAACGCGCCGAGACCGACGATCTCGCAGCCGAGTTCGGCCGCGATGTTCGCACCGCGGATGATGCGCGCCATGACTTGGTCGCGCGGCAATTCGAGGAACTGGTCCGGCAGTAGCGGCGCAGCGATGAAATAACCCGTGCACTCCTCGCCGGTCTTGGATCGGATACCCGTGATTTCGGAGACCTTGTACGCTGGCATCCACTCGAGGATCTTGCGGATGAGCGGGCGACCTTTACCGGCCGCCTTGGGCTCGTAGCGCAGGACGTCTTCGTAGGAAAGCGGGTGGATGAGGAAACCGAATTTGCGCACGCGACGGAACACCTCGAGCGAGCCGACCCTAAGACGGCGACCGTTAATGTTTCACGAGCGGGCGCTATGGTCCTGGGAGAAGGTCAGCGTTTTGGCGCGCCTGCGCCTCGCACTTCTCTTTGAGCGCGCGCAGCATCATGAGCGAGTTCTCCTCCACTTTCTTGTGGAGGATCGGCCCGATGAGCTCCGCGAGCGTCGGCACGCCGAAGTCGTAGTCGACGCCGAGGCTGACGTGCGTCACGCCGTCGCGCTCGTCGAACGTCCACGCGCCTTCGAATTTGTCGAGGTCGCCTTCGATGAGCTTGTAGTCGATGCGCGTGTTGACGTCGTCGAAGACGTCTTCTTCCGTCCACTCGATCGGCGCTTCTTCCACGAGCGTCTTCCAGCGCGACACCGCCGTGTTGCCGTCGCGGCTCAGCACCTTCACGTATTCGACGTCCGGCATGAAATCCGAATAGCGCTCGAGATCCTTAGCGAGCGCGTAGATCTGATGCCGCGGCGCGGCGATGTCTATCGAGGTCTCGACGTATGGCATCTTATCGAAAAGCGCCGTAAACGCAGCGGTCGCGCATAAGCGCGACCGGCGAAGACGACCGCTAGAGCTTTCCGAGTTTATCCTTCGCCTTGGTCACTCCTTGTCCAAGGATGTCGACCGCTTCGTCGATCTCGTCCTTCGTGACGACGAGCGGAGGTTCGAGACGGATGACGCGCTGCTGGTTGAGCGTATACGCCGCGGTCATCCCGAGCTTGAGGCACTCGGGGATGATGACGCCGCCGTACCCTTCGTTCGTGAGTTCCACGCCGACGACGCAGCCTCGGCCGCGTACTTCGGCGATGACGTCCGGATGTTTCGCGCGCAGCTCGTCCGCGCGCTTCATCAGATACGCGCCCATCTCTCGCGATCGATCGACGAGCTTTTCGTCGACGAGCACTTCGAGCGCGGCGAGGCCGGCCGAGCATGCGAGCGGGTTGCCGCCGAACGTGCTCGTGTGCATGAGCGGCGATTGGCCGAACGCACGCATCCAGACGTCGCGCTTCGAGATCGTCGCGCCGATCGGTACGACGCCTCCCGAGAGACCTTTCGCGATCGTCATGATATCGGGCACGACGCCGTCGGCGTCGACGCCCCACATGTAGCCGGTTCGTCCGAGACCTGTTTGCACTTCGTCGGCGATGAAGAGCGCGCCATGCTTGTCGCACAGCTCGCGAACGCCTTTGAGATAGCCGTCGGGCGGGATGACGACGCCGCCTTCGCATTGGATCGGTTCGACGATGAACGCGGCTGCGCCGGGCAACGCGCGATCGAGCGCGTCGAGATCGCCGAACTGGACGTGCTCGAATTCCGGCACGAGCGGCTGGAAGGAATCCTTGAAGACGTCGCGGCCCGTCGCGGTGAGGCTGCCCATCGTCTTGCCGTGATACGCGTTATGCGTCGAGACGATGTGCACGCGTTTGGTCGAAAGCCGCGCGAGTTTGAGCGCCGCTTCGACGGCCTCGGTACCGCTGTTCGAGAAGAACGATATCGCGAGATCGCCTGGGGCGAGATCGGCGAGCGCCTTTGCGAGCATCGCGAGCTGTTCGTTGAAGAAGACGCGCGTCGAGAGCGCCATCCTATCGAGCTGATCGCGGACCGCCGCGACGACGCGCGGGTGCATGTGGCCGAGCGTGAAGACGCCGTAGCCGCCGCAAAAATCGAGGTACGATTTTCCCGTGTGATCCCAGACGCGGCAGCCGCGCGCGCGGATCTCGACCGGCGCGCCTGCGACCTTCATGAACCGCGCGAGCGGCGGATTGACGAACTCTTTGTAGGCCGTGTAAACGGTGTCGAAGAGCGTCAATTGCTGTTCTTGGAGGGCATTGGCCATATCGCTTCGACGTTCTCGGTTCATGGAGCGGTCGACCTTTACGGTCGACCGCCGCGACCTCGCGATAAGAAGACAAAGGGAGCGGTCGAGATTTATCTCGACCGCCGCGGCCTCGCAGAGTCGGCCCCACGGTCACCGACTTGAAGGTTGGGCTTTCGGTCAAAAGAACGTCCCTGGACCTATGACCGACGCAAAGCGAGCGAAGTCCGACGGGCTGAGCATAGCCTATCTAGATGAAGGCAGCGGACCGCCGATCCTCTTCCTTCACGGCGTTGGCGCGACAAAACAGATGTGGGCGCCGCAGCTCACGATGCTGTCCGAACGGTTTCGCTGCATCGCACTCGACTACCGCGGTTACGGCGAGTCGGAAATGCCGCCTGAGTCGTCGCTCAAGCCCGCTGCTCGCGATGCGAAAGCGATCAGCCGCGCGGCATACGCTCGCGATGTCGTCGCGGTGCTCGATGCGGCGGGAATCGAGTCAGCACATCTCTGCGGATGTTCGCTCGGAGGGGTCGTCGCGCTGGAAACGTACGACGCGAAGCCGGCGCGCGTGAAGTCGCTTGCGCTCGTCGACACATTTGCATTCTATCCGGACGGTTCTACGTCGATCGACGAGCGCGTCGCGAATCTTGATCGTCTTGGCATCGCCGAGTTCGCGAAAACGCGCGCACCAGGCATCCATAAGCCGGACGCCCCAAAAGCGCTGGTCGAGAAGTCGGTCGCCGACATGGCATCGATCCCGCTCGCCGTGTACAAAGCGTCGACGCGCGCGACGTGGACCGGCGACTACCGTGCACTCCTGCCGCGGATCAGCGTGCCGGCGGAAGTGTTCTGGGGCGAACTCGACACTTCGATCGCGCCGCACGAGTTGAGCGAAGAACTCGCGAGTGCGATTCCGACGTGCAGCGGCGTCGTCCGCGTGCCGCACGCGGGCCACGTGGCGAACCTCGACAATCCGGAGTTCTTCAACCTCGCGCTCGAGGCGTTCGTCGACTCGGTCGAAGCTGGTTTTATTTAGTCCGCGACGCGGTTAGCCGAGCTTCGTGCCGCACTCCGAACAGAACTTCGCGCCGGGCGCGTTCTGCGCTTTGCAGTTCGGGCACACCGCGCCCGCCATAGCTTTGCCGCATTCCGAGCAGAACTTCGCGCCGGGTGGGTTTGGCGCGTGGCAGTTCGGACAGGCGATCGACGCCGTCGGCATCGACGGAGCCGCTGCGGCTTGCGAGTTCGCCTGCTGCATCGCCTGATTGATCATGCCCGGCAACGCGAACCCGATGCCGGCGCCGACGCCGAGGCCGGCTGTGGTTCCGGCGCCGCCGCTCTGGTTCTGTGCTGCATCCTCGATCGCGCGCGCGCTCTTGTATTGCATGTACTGGCCCATATTGCCGATGACGCCCATGCCGGTGCGCTCGTCGATGACCTTCTGCACTTCATCCGGCGGCGTGATCGCGTTGATGAGCAAGTCGACGAGTTCGACGCCGTATTGGCCGAAGTCGTCTTTGACGCGCGCCTTCGCGGCAGCGTCCAAAGCGTCGTATGACTTCGGCAGGTCGAGGATGCTCTTGAGCGTCTCGCCGAGCAGGTTGTTCAGCCGCGAGACGATCGCGTTGCGAAAGAAATCGGCGAGCGCATCGCTCGTGTAGACGTTCTGCGTGCCGACGATCTTGTTGACGAACAGTTGCGCATCAGTTACTCGGACGCTGAAGACGCCGTACGCGCGCAGGCGCACCATCGAGAACTCGGCATCGCGGAAGAGGATCGGCTCGGCGGTGCCCCAGTGCAGATTCGTGAAGACCTTCTGGTTGACGAAGTACACCTCGGCTTGGAACGGCGACGTGCCGCCGAACGGCATCGACAGCAAGCCGGTTATGAGCGGTAGGTTCTGCGTCGCAAGCGTGTAGCGGCCCGGACCGAACGTGTCGAGCGCGCGACCGTCGCGGAAGAACACCGCTGCCTGGCTCTCCTGGACGATGAGCTGGCTGCCCCATTTGATGTCGGTCGATCCCGTCTCCGGCCACCGGTGCACGATCTGCTGACCGGTATTGTCGAAGAATTCGATGACGGATAAGCCGAGTGCCATTTGGTCCTCCCGGTCGAGCTAAAGCTCGACCGCTACAACAGATATCGTTATGGGGTGGGCAGGCCATCGAAGAGGTGCTTGCGGCCTTCGAAGCGGCGGTCGAACTCCGCCGTCAGCCCATCGAGCTTCGCGAGCGCGCTGCGCAGTGCTGTCGGATCAGCTGCGCCCTGCTCGACCTCACCGACGCCCGATTCGAACTTCCCCAGCTCACCCATGAGCGCCGTATCGTACGCGTAGATCTTTGCGAGTTCGGTATCGCCCATCTGGACGCGGTCGAACACGGCCGCATAGCCATAGTCCGCAAAGCGCATGCGGTCGATCAAGCGGCTGAGGCGACGCGAGCTCTGGTCGATGAGCGCAACGCCGTCGAGGCTGCCGCTTCGCGAAAGCGTGTCGACGACCGCGTCGAGGCGGCCGCGCACGTTCGTCAGCCGCTCGCCGATGACGGCACGCAACTGCTTATCTGCGATGCGACGGTCTTCGGTCGACTTGTAGCCGGCGAAGCCCGGCACGAAGCTCGCGAGTGTTGAGAGAGCCTCGTTCAAAGAAGGCAGACGCGATTCGAATTCGTGCACGCGTTCGCCCAGGCTCGGGCCCGGCGCGACCGTCGGCGTCGCAGGAACGGCCGAGGCGATTTGTCCTTGGCCCGATGCTTGATCTTCCATATGATGCTCCGTCCGCTCCATCGGCGCGTGGTTGTGCAGCGCCGCCTACGTGGTATATCGTCCCGGACGATTCAAGGTTACATCGCTACCGCGAGTTCTTCGTGATCCTCGGCACCGCGTTCCGCCGGCTGGGTCGCGCGTGCCTCGTCGAGGAGCACGCGTACCGCATCCGGGTCGGGCGCCTTGTTGATGCGCTCGCGCATGCTCCCCGCGTCGCGGATCCCCTTGACGTACCAGCCGAGATGTTTGCGCATCTGGAGAAGTCCCGATCGTTCGCCGTAGCGTTCGATCATCGCGTCGAAGTGCTCGCGCGCGAAGTCGATGCGCTCTGCGATCGTCGGCGGTGCAGGCACAGCCTTGCCGCGCATCGCCGCGGCGATATCGCGGATTAGCCAAGGATTGCCGAGCGCGGCGCGACCGACCATGATCGCGTCGGCGCCGGTCTCGCGCAATCGCATCATCGCCTCCTCGGGAGACGACACGTCGCCATTACCGATGACCGGCACGTGCAGCGCCTCTTTCAAACGCGCGACGTGCTCCCACTTCGCGGACGGTTTGTAGAACTGTTTACCGTAGCGGCCGTGCAACGTGAACGCGTCGATCCCGACCGCTTCAGCGCGCTTCGCGATCTCGATGAAGGTGAAGTTCTCCGCATCCCAACCGAGGCGCATCTTGCACGTGACCGGTGCGCGCTTCACGGCCTTGCGCACGGCGTCGCAGATGGCGACGGCGAGGTCCGGATCGCGAAGGATCGCGGCACCGTCGCCGCCCTTCGTGATCTTCGGCGCCGGGCAGCCGAAGTTGATGTCGACGATGTCGGCACCGCATTCCTCGACGAATGCCGCGGCCTCCGCCATGATCGCGGGGTCGCTCCCGTGCAGCTGGACCGATGTCGGCCGCTCGTCGTCGTAGACCTCGATCATCTCGAGCGTGCGGCGGTTCATGCGCACGAGCGAGTTCGCCGAGACGAATTCGCTCACGGTGAGGCCGAGCCCGAAACGTTTGAACAAGCGGCGGAACAGCGCGTCGGTGACGCCTGCCATCGGTGCTAGAGCCAGCGGCGGGTCGATTTCGAACGACCCGATGCGCAAAACCGGTGTCACGGCCATGTCGAACCCTCCGATTCGCGCACCCGCCATTGGTGGCCTGGGCACCCTGGCAAGACCGCGGTGGTCGAGCTAAAGCTCGACCGCTACAGTTTCTGGCCCCGAGGTGTGAGCCCGCCGTCATCCCGAACGAATCGCCATGCCATCATCGACCGTCATCGTGCCGCCGGACGTCACGCGCGACGTCATCGAGTTGCGACGCAACATCCATCGCCACCCGGAACTCGGTTTCGAAGAGGTGCGCACCGCTGCGATCGTCGCCGATCGTCTCGAGCGCCTCGGCTACGAAGTGCGCACGAAGATCGGCGGGACCGGCGTCGTCGGCATCATGCGCTCGAAGCGTCCGGGGCGCACGATACTCTTGCGCGCCGACATGGATGCGCTTCCGATCCAAGAGGAAACCGGATTGGCGTTCGCATCCGCGAGCGACGGCAAGATGCACGCCTGCGGACACGACGGTCACGTCGCGATCTTACTCGGCGCCGCTCAGATCATCGCACAGCGACAAGACGAACTCTCCGGCACGATCGTGCTCTGCTTCCAGCCAGCCGAAGAAGGCAAGGGGGGAGCGCGCGAGATGATCCGCGACGGCGTGCTCGAGGACCCGCACATCGATCGCGTCTACGGCTTGCACTTGCTCTCGCAGGCACCGAGCGGCGTCATCCGCGTTCGCCCGGGTCCTGTGATGGCGTCGAGCGATTCGATCGAGATCACGATCCACGGCAAAGGCGGCCACGGCGCAGCGCCGCACGAGACGAACGACCCGATCCTCACCGCAGCGCACTTCATCACCGCGGTCCAGAGCATCGTGAGCCGGAAGGTCGAACCGGTCGAACCTGCCGTCGTGACGATCGGCGCGATCCACGGCGGCACGATCCATAACGTCATCCCCGACGACGTCCGGCTGCTCGGCACCGTGCGAGCGTTCTCGCCGGAAGTCCGCGCGCAGATGGAGCCGCGCATCAAGACGATTCTACACGGTTCGTGCGAGGCGCACGGTGCGACCTACGACCTCGACTATCAATGGCGCTACCCGGTGACGGCGAACGACCCCGACGAAGCGGCGTACGTGCGTGCGCTCGCGACGCGCATCCTCGGCGAAGAGCGATCTGAGGACATGCGGCCGACGATGGGCGCCGAAGATTTTTCGTTCATGCTCGAACAGCGGCCTGGATGCTTCTTCTTCCTCGGCACGCAATGCGACGAGAGCACGTCGGCGCCGCATCACAACGCACGCTTTTCGATCGATGAAGCGGCGCTCGAGATAGGCGTCCGGATGATGGTCGCGCTCGCGCTCGACGCGCCTGCACCCGCGGCTGAGGCTGAAGCCAAGCCGAAATGAAGACCGTCGTCCGCTGGATCGGCGCGGTCATCGGCCTCCTCGTCTTCGTCTTGATCGTCGCGATCGCGATCGGCACGGGGCTCCCGATCGCGCACATCGCGTCGTGCTCGGCACAGTATCGGCAATCGCCCGCGACGCTCTTCGCGACCGTCGAAGACGATGCGTCATCTCCGAGTTGGCGCAGCGACGTCCGGGAGGTTCACTCCGAAACCGCAACCGTGGGCCGAACGAGGTGGGTCGAGACGTACAAGAACGGCCAGACGCTGACGTATCTCGAATTTGGCGACCGCAATATCTCGGGCAAGTATTTGGAACGGGATATCGCCGACCCGACCCTGCCGTTCGGTGGAGGCTGGAAATACAGGTTCGATCCGAGCGGTGGCGGCACGGTTGTGACGATCAGGGAGGCCGGGTGGATCTACAATCCGATGTTCAGATTTGTCGAGCAGTTCTTCACGGGCTACACTTCGACGATAAAGACGTATCTGACCGATCTCGGCCGAAAGTACGGGGAGTCCCCTGCGATAACGTGCACCGTCACGACGTACGCGAACCGCCCCGAAGATATGTAAGATCTACGCCGAGCTTCTCTTAATACGTCGCGCGAAGGCGGCGAGGGCGACAACAAGCTCGACGACCTGTTGGCGCGTCGTCTCATCGGTCAGCCGCCCATCGGCGTCGAATTTCTCACGCGCACGTGCGACGTGCACTTGCGGGTCGTTGAGGAACCACTGATCGGTGAACCCGGCGACCGTCCGGATCGCGATCTGCATCCGCACCGTGCCGAACCCGCCGGTCGACGCGCCCATGATCGCGGTCGGTTTGTGCTCGAGCACACCGTCTTCGCGCGACGCCCAGTCGAGTACGTTCTTTGTCACCGCCGGGATCGACCAATTGTATTCGGGCGACGCGATGAGCAGCGCATCGGCGGAACGGATGGCATCGCGCAGTCGCTTCACGGACGGCAACGGGTGCTCGTCGCTATCGAGGTCATCGTTGAACAGCGGCACGTCGTCGATATCGAACGGCACGACCTTGATCTCCGGCGGCGCGAGCTCGACCGCCGCGCGAAGGAGCATCCGATTGTACGATCCCTTGCGAAGGCTGCCGGCGAACGCGGCGATCGAGACGACGTCGTCGCTCATGCCTTTCCTTTCGCGGTGCCGATCGTCACATCGACAGAATCGCCGCTCGCGCGATCTGTCGTCGCCCAATGGTATAGACCGTCGAGGACGAGCCGCTGATCGACCCGATCGATCGCCTTCGTGTGCGGCGCGATGAGCTCGGCAAGGCCGCCGGTGGCTACGACGGTCGGTTTCGGGGCGCCGAGTTCCGTGGCGATCCGGCCGATCAGATATTCGGCTTGCCCGACAAATCCGAAGATGATGCCCGACTGGAGCGAGCTCACCGTGTCGGTGCCGATCGCCGCGGGCGGCAGGACAAGCGGCACGTCGAAAAGCTTCGCGGCGCGCGAGACGAGCGCGTCGACGGAGATCTCGACACCTGGCGCGATCGCAGTACCGGCGTAGCGGCCTTGCGAGTCGATCGCAGCGAACGTCGTCGCCGTGCCGAAGCCGACGACAATGAGCGGCGCCCCGTACTTCTCGACGGCGCCGATCGCACCGGCGATGAGATCCGCGCCGAGTTCGGCCGGGCGCGCGGCGATCACCGGCATGAGCGTTTGGCGCGCTGCTGAGATGAACTCCCCCGTACATCCGAAGTAGCGGTGCGACAGCTCCGATATCGACCTATAGAGCGGCGGCACGACGCTCGCGACGACGACGCGTTTGATCGCGGACCGTGCGATGCCGCTGATGCGCATCGCTCCGTCGACGAGTCCGGCGAGTTCGTCGCCGGTCTGTCGTCTGTCCGTGACCGAGCGCCATGTGTGGAGGAGCGTGCCTGCGGCGGCGCCGTCGGTCTCGAAGACGCCGAACTTGACGTTCGTGTTCCCGGCTTCGATCGCGAGCAGCATGCGTCAGGCGCGATCCCGCAATGCGGCGACCCGATCGAGCACCGCACGCGCGATCGTCGACTTCGGTGCCCGCGAGATCGCCTCGCGGCCGCCATCGCCCCAAAGGATGACGACCTCGTTGTCGTCTGCCGCGAAGCCGCCCATCGGACCGCCGATCCGGTTGACGACGATGCAGTCCAGGCCTTTACGTTCGAGCTTCTCACGGCCGGCTTTTTCGATGCCGTCCGTCTCGGCGGCGAAACCGACGACGAAGCACCCGCGCGGGCGATGCTCGGCGACGTCAGCGATGATATCGGGATTGCGAGCGAGCTCGAGCGCGAGTTCGGCTGCGTCCTTCTTCACTTTGCCCGCAGCGACGACCGCCGGACGGAAATCTGCGACGGCAGCTGCGCCGACGAACACCGTCGCCCCGCCGATATGCTCGAGCACGGCGGCGTGCATCTCGCGCGCCGTCGTCACGCGGACGACATCGACGCCGGCAGGCGCTCGCAGGTGCGTCGGCCCGCTGATCACCGTGACGCGGGCGCCGCGCGCGCGCGCCTCGCTCGCGATCGCGTACCCCATCTTGCCCGTCGACGGATTCGACAAGAAACGAGCGGGGTCGGCGAATTCGCGCGTCGGTCCGGCGGTGACGACGACGACGTCGCCGGACATCGACGCGGTTCGCGCGAGCACGACTCCGGCGGCTTCGGTGATCTCGTCTTCCTCAGCAAGCCGGCCTTCGCCGATCTCGCCGCATGCCAAAAAGCCCGATCCCGGCGAAACGAACTCGTAGCCGCGACTCTGCAAGGTCTCGATGTTGCGCTGCGTCGGCTCCGCCTCGTACATCGCCGTGTTCATCGCGGCCGCGACGAGCACCGGGTTGCGCGTCGCGAGCGCGCACGTCGACAAGAGATCGTCCGCGATGCCGTGCGCGAGTTTCGCAAGCGTGTTCGCAGTCGCGTTGAGGATGAGGAAGAGTGACGACTTGCGGACGAGCGAGATATGCGCCACTTGCCAGGCAGTGCCGGCGTCGAACATCTCGGTGTGGACGTCGTTTCCCGACAGCGCCTGGAAGGTGAGCGGCGTGACGAAGCGCTGCGCGGCGGCGGTCATGATGACGTGCACGTCGGCTCCGGCTTGGCGTAGCTTGCTGACGACGCCCGCGCACTTGTAGGCCGCGATGCCGCCGCATACGCCGACGAGGATCGTGCGGCCCGCGAAGGTGGAAGGCCGGTCGAAGTCGCTCATGGTGGAAATATCATGTTTGTCGGGGCCGCTTGCTCGTCCTATGCCGAGCGGAGCTTCATATTGTCTATGAGACGCGTCGTTCCGCAAAAGGCGGCGCCGACCGCGAGCAGATCGGCGTGACGTGGGACCGCGTCGAGCGGCACGAAATCCGCGGGATCGACGACCGCCAGATAGTCCTGCTTCAACGCGCCGAGCTCCGCCGATGCGGCGCGCGAGACGGCGCCGATGTCCGTCGCCCCCCGCTCCAGCGTTTCGACGATGAGTCGCAGCGCGCGCGAAAGACCGACCGCGTCGCGGCGTTGCACGTCGCTCAGGCGTCGATTACGCGATGAGATCGCGAGACCGTCGCTTTCGCGCACGGTCGGGCACGCGATGATCTCGACTGGAAGATCGAAGTCGCGCACCATGCGGCGCACGACTGCGAGCTGCTGCGCGTCCTTCTCTCCGAAGTACGCGCGGTCGGGCGTCACGAGCGAGAAGAGCTTCAGCACGACGGTCGCGACGCCGGCAAAATGACCTGGCCGGCTCTCGCCCTCGAGGTGCGTCGCGACTTCGCCGGGCTGCACGCGCGTCTGCGAACCGGCAGGATACATCTCGTCGACGGTCGGCGCGAAGAGCACGTCGCACGACACGCGTTCGAGCAGCGCCGAATCATCTTCGGGCGTGAGCGGATATTGCGCCAGATCCTCGTTCGGTCCGAACTGGAGCGGGTTGACGAAGATCGATGCGACGACCGTCGCGTTCTCGTCGCGAGATCTCTTGAACAGCGATTCGTGCCCGGCGTGGAGCGCGCCCATGGTCGGCACGAGTGCGACAGGCGATCTCAGCGAGTTGCGCACGGCGCGCAGCTCGGCCGCGGTACGGCAGATGTGCATGCGTCAGGAAGTGGGAGAGCTCTCGCCGGCCGGTTTCGAGCGGTGCGGCGCGTGCGCCCCGACTTCGTGCTCGGGCGCTGGGAACGCGTTCGAGCGGATCTCGTCGATGTGCGTGCGCACCGCCGTCAAGCCGGTTTCGTAGAACGATGCGTATCGTTTGGCGTGGCGCGGCAGATAGCCGGTCGAGAGCCCGAGCACGTCGTTGATCACGCTCACCTGGCCGTCGCAGTGCGGGCCGGCGCCGATGCCGATCGTCGCAGCGCCGATCGTCCGCGAGATCTCGGCGGCGAGCGGCGACGGTACGCACTCGAGCACGATCGAGAAACAGCCGGCCAGGTCGAGCGCGATCGCGCTCTTGAGGATCGAAGCTGCGGAGGCCTCGGTCTTGCCCTGGGCGCGGAAACCGCCGAGCGCATTCACCGATTGCGGGGTGAGGCCGAGGTGACCCATGACGGGGATGCCCGCGTGGACCAGGCGCGCGACAAGGGCCGGATCGTCACCCTCGAGCTTGACGGCGTTCGCACCGCCCTCTTTCAGGAAACGGCCCGCATTGCTGACGGCTTCGTCGTGCCCCGCCTGATACGACATGAATGGCATGTCGCCGATGACGAACGCGCCTTTCGCCCCGCGGACGACGCAGCGCGTGTGATAGAGCATCTCGTCCATCGTGATCGGCAGGGTCGAGTCGTAGCCGGCAAAGACCATCGCCGCGGAATCGCCGACGAGGATCGCATCGATGCCGGCCGCGTGGACCATCGCCGCGGTCAGCGCGTCGTACGCGGTGATGACCGCGATTTTCTCTCCCCGCCGTTTCTTTTCAGCGAACGTCTGGATGGTGGTCGGCATCAGGCTCTCCCGGAAACGTCCAAAACGCGTAGCATCGTCGAACCGACGCGGAACGGATGACCGAGTTGCAACCGCACGGGCGTTTCGATCGCTTGCCCGCCGACGATCGTGCCGTTGCTGCTGCCCGCATCGGCGAGCACGACCTCGCCGTTGTCGACGGTGACGCTGGCGTGGCGCCGCGAGACGGAGCGATCGGTCGTCAACGCGGCTTGCGCGACGTGTTCGTCTCGGCCGATCGTGATGTCCCGTTCGAAAGGCCATCGTTTTCCGTCGAGCGGTCCGTTCATCGCTTCGATGATATACATAGATAATCGCGTTTCGTGCCGCCGGAAACGAACTCCCTCGGCTGGGTCGAGGCGGTGCTCCTGGAGCCTAGTCTCTGCCGCGGCGGACATATTTTTCGCACGAAGCGGCGACAAAAGCCCTAATCTTATCCTGCCGCCGAGCCGATGGTGTTAGAAGGAAACACCGCGCGACCCATGGGCGTCGACCGGCCGGCTGGTCTAGCCGCCTCGGCGCCGGAGAACTTTTGGGTGGACGATCAAGAAACCGTGAACGATCTCCAAGATTCCAGCTTGCTCGACATCGACCCCGACGCGCTCCGCGAAGCGGAGAAGGTCTTCGCGCAAGGCATTCTCGACACGATGTCCGGCAAGGAAGTCGCGAAGGCGACCTATGAGGACACGCGCGTCGTCGTCATCATGGCCGACGGCAGCGAATACTATTTCTACGGGTTCATGGGCGAATCGCGCGCGTAAGGGCTCCCGTATCTGAGATCGCGATCAGGAAATGCCGCGGCGGTCGAGCTAAAGCTCGACCGCTACGGTTTTTTGGGGGACTCTAGTTCGTGCGACGAGCCTCTTGGTGGTCGACGAATTCCGCGATGAGCGAGCGGTCGCGCGGGTCGAGGGACGTGAACGCGATCCCGTGATGGAACTTCTGCTCGTTGCGCTGGAAGAAGCTGAGCACGACTCGGCCGCGGGCGAGGATGCCGCGGTCGGCGGCCGGCAGCCTGAACTTCAAGTTGACGTTCGAGCGCGGGGGCAAGTCGTAGGACGCGACGAGCCTCATGCCGCCTGCGCCGAGATCGAAAACCGCGCCGTCGTGAGGCGCCGCCTCGCCCTCGAGCGAGAACTCAACCGGCAAAGAGACCTCGACTCTGACGTATTGCCGCCGATGCATGTCGCCCGTCATGCGAGGAGTGTTCGAGCGCGGCGCCGATGCGCCTGCCTGCGCTTGCGCTTGACGTGTGTTCTCGCTCGCTTGATACTCGGGCGGGAGCGCTGCGGCTTGACCGCGAGGAGTCTGAAGACATGAGTTATCTTTCGCCCATCGATTCGGCACAGGTCTATTTCGAGCCGCTCGACGTCGATGAAGACGAGCGGCCTCGATGCGATCCTGACGACGATCGAGGCCGTGACCGGTTCGACCGTGATCGACCCGACGATATGCGTGCCGACCGACGGGAGCGCTTCGATCGCCTCGAAGACGCGCGGGAACGCTTCGAGCGATTCGAGCGCGGTCGGCTCGATGATCAGCCGGGGCCACACCCGCTTCCGAGGCTGTGACTTAAGCTGCGCCGACCGCGGCCGCGGCGCTCGTCACAGCGATGATCCCGTGGACGAAATCCATGCCGCCCTGGAGATACACCTCGAACGGTTCGCGCAGCGGCGCATCACACGACAGCTCCAGCGTCGATCCAGTGATGAAAGCGCCGCCTGCCATGATGACTGGATCCGCATACCCCGGAACCTCGCCAGGTTCCGGGCGCGCGCGCGAGTTCACCGGCAGCATGCGCTGCAAGCCGTGTGCGAAGCGCTCGAGCCGCTCGCGCGATCCGAGCCGGATCGCTTGGATGATGTCTGTCCGCTCATCGCCGCACTGCGGATCGACCTCGTAGCCGAGCTTCGAGAACAACGCCGCTGCGAAATCCATCGTCCTGAGGCTATCAGAGACCGTTCGTGGTGCGCGGTGAAGGCCCGCGTACATCGACCGCACTGCCTCAAGGCTCGGCCCGATCCTCGAGCCGAGTCCCGGCGCGAAGACGTGCTCGGCGATGCGCTCGATCGCATCGCGCGATCCCGCGACGTACGCGCCCGTCACCGCCATGCCGCCGCCCGGGTTCTTGATGAGCGACCCTACCACGACGTCAGCGCCCACGGCGCACGGCTCGCGCGATTCGACGAACTCGCCGTAGCAATTGTCGACGACGACCACCGCTTTGGGGCTGTGCCGTTTCGCAAGCGCGACCAACCGTGCTATCTCGTCGATCGACGCGCTCGGCCGCGGCGCGTAACCGCGCGAGCGCTGGATGAAGACGACGGCGGGCCCGTGGACGAGCGCCGCGATCATCGCTTTTTCGTCGAGGCTCGCGCCGGGGGCCCACGCGACCTCGACGTACCGCTGCCCGCCCGGGCGCAACGCGCGCGGATGGCCGGTGAGCGCGAGCGTAAGCGTGTCGTACGGCCTGCCGGTGAGCGAACAGATGATGCCGTCGGCGCCGGCGAGCGCGGCGATGCTCGCGACGATCGCCTGGGTTCCGCTCGTGAGCTGGACCCGTGCGAGCGCTGCCTCCGCGTCCATGAGGCGGGCGAGGATCGCCTCGTACGCTTCTCGGCCGAAGTCGTGATAGCCATAACCGATCGTGCCTTGTAGGTGCGCATCGGTGATGCCGACATCAGAGAATGCCCTGACCGTCTTCGCCGTAAGCGCGACCGAGTGGGCGGCGCGCTTGTTCCAGGCCGGAATGGCGGTCTCGCACGCCGCAAGGGCGAGCCGGACGATATCGTCGGGTAGGTCGAAACCGGTTAGAGCAGTGCGGAGCGGATCGATCACTGCGTCGAGCGCTCCGGATGCATCTCTTGGTCGCGCTCCTGATCGCGAATCGCCTCCGCTTCTCGGAGCAGACGGTTCTGCTCGGACGGCTCGGCGACCACCGCCTTCTCGTAGGCGCGGAAGAACGGCGCGTAGATGATCGCGCCGATCGCGATATTGATGAAGACGAGGACGATCGCCCGCCAGTCGCCGGCCGTCGTCAGCCACGCCGTCACGAACGACGGAAAGACCGGTGGCAAATAGACGATCGTATGACCGATTAGGTTCAGCCACGTCGCGAGATACGTGACAGTCGCGAGGACGAGCGGCACGAGCAAGAACGGGATCGTCAGGCTCGGGTTCATGACGAGCGGCACGCCGAAGATGATCGTCTCGTTGACGTTCCAGACCGTCGGCAGGATCGACGCGATCGCGAGCTTGCGCAGCCGTGCGACGCGCGAGCGGAGCATGACGAGCGTCAGCGGCAGCGTCGCGCCGGACCCGCCGGGGAAGTAGAATATGGACAACATGATCGTGACGATGTGCGGCGGCGCTTGATGCGCCGCGACGGCTTGGCTGTTCTCGTCGAGCGCTTTCAAGAAGACCGGCGTCACGATGCCGGACAGGAACGCCGGGCCGTGAACGCCGGCGGTCCACAGCAGCGTCTGGAAAAAGACGACCAGGAGCAGGCCGGGCAACGTGTCGCTCGCGCTGACCAGCGGACGGATGACGGTGAGCAGGACATCGCCGAGCGTCACGTGTGCGAGCGCGAGACCGCCGAAGACGATGGCGACCGCGAGCGCGCCCACCGCGTCGGCGGCGATCACGTTAGAGATGTATTTACGAGCGAACCGAAGCGCTTCGCCCGTCGCGAGCGTCGTGACGAGGCCGAGCAAGATGCTCGTCGACGAAATCGCGCCGAGTTCGACCGCGAGGTTGTCGGCGAGCGGCCACTTGAGTCCGGAGGCGAATGCGCCGAGGCTGACGACCCACGCGAGCGGACGATTGAAGCCGAAAGCGCGCGCGAGCCGGTCGGCGAGCAGCGCGCTGAGCACGACGCCCATCGCGCCGAAGCCGACGTGGTAGGCGGCGAAAAAGCGGTTCGAGAGGCTTGTGAACGACGCGCCGAGCGTCGGTTCCGGGGGCGTGAAGAACGCGACGATCGTCACCGCTATCAAGCCGGCGAACGACGGGCCCATCGCGACGCGCACGGCCGCGACGTGCGGCTCTTCGGCGATGCGATGAAGAACGGGGAATAGCCGCGACTCGATCGACGCGATGAATGCCTCGACGCCGGTCCTGCGCTCGCGCGCGCTCGCTGTCGTCGTTAGCTCCGGTCCGCGGCGAGCTGTTTTGCCGCAGCGCGGCGCGACGCGGCCGCGACGAATGAGGCGAAAAGGCGACGGCTCGGTTCGTCGGCGCCGACGAGTTCCTCCGGATGCCATTGCACGCCGACGAAGAACGGGTGCTCGCCGCGGAGCTCGTACGCCTCGACGATCCCATCTCGCGCGTGCGCAACGGGTTCGAGCCCGTGTGCGACCCGGCGCACGGCCTGATGGTGCAGCGAATTGACGCGCATCGCAGACGAGCCGGCGATCTCGGCGAGTTTCGAGCCGACCTTCAGGTCGACTTCGTGTGTCGTCTCGTGCCGGCCGAAATCGGGCGTCTGCTCGTGGCGCAATCGTAGGCCGTTCGCGGCGTCGTATTGATCGGCGATGTCTTCGTAGAGCGTGCCGCCGAGAGCGACGTTGACGACCTGCATGCCGCGGCAGATCGCGAACATCGGCAGTCCGGACCGTTTGGCGATGCGGGCAGCTTCGAGTTCGAGCGCGTCGCGCCGAGGATCGGCGACGTCGACGCTCGGGTGCGGCCTTCCGCCGTACGCCGCCGGATCCACGTCGGTGCCGCCCGGCAGCAGGATCCCGTCGAACGCCAAGAGCGTTTCGGCAAGGCTCGAATGACCGGCGCCGTCGATGAG
This sequence comes from Candidatus Eremiobacteraceae bacterium, assembly GCA_035710745.1. Classification (NCBI taxonomy): domain Bacteria; kingdom Bacillati; phylum Vulcanimicrobiota; class Vulcanimicrobiia; order Candidatus Eremiobacterales; family Candidatus Eremiobacteraceae; species Candidatus Eremiobacteraceae bacterium. The sequence goes on from DASTCX010000025.1 coordinate 199,555, forward strand.
GATCGGCTCTCCGCCCGCTGCCGTGACCGCGTCGCGGTACTTCTTGCGTGCGCCGGGAGCGGACGCCTCACCCGGGTTGACGGTGACCGCAATCCTCGGTCTCATCGCGCTTGACGTTAGACGCGGGTCTCGGGCTTGCCTCGAAAAATGAAGCGGCCGCGTCTCATGCGCGGCCGGCTCCCGATGGAGATGCTCTCAGCGCCGCTTCAAAGCTTTCGTATGATGGCCGAGACCTTGCCGACGATGTCCACGTTGTCCGTGTAGATCGGTTCCATATACTTGTTCTGCGGCTGCAGGCGGACGCGATTGTCTTCCTTATAGAACGACTTCACCGTCGCTTCGCCGTCGATCATCGCGACGACGATCTCGCCGTTGTTCGCGATCTTCTGCGGGTTGACGAGGATGAGGTCGCCGTCGAGGATGGCGGCGTCGACCATCGACTCGCCCTTGACGCGGAGCATGAACGACCCGGAGTTTCGGACGAGGCTGGCAGGCAGCGCGAATTCTTCTTCGATATTCTCGGCGGCCGTGATCGGCACGCCGGCGGCGACGCGGCCGATGATCGGCACGGTGATGACGTCGCGGGCGACGGAATCGGACTCGGATGTGAGGGCGCGGGGCTTGGTCGGATCGCGCTTGATGAGCCCCTTCTTCTCGAGCGTACGCAGATGGCACTGGACGGTCGAGCTCGACGACAGTCCGACGCGTTCGCCGATCTCGCGGACTGACGGCGGATAGCCGTGCTCGCGCGTGAAGTCTTTGATGACGTCGAGTATGGCTTGCTGCCTTGGCGTCGTCTTGCGATCCACGGGAGTCTACCGCCCTTTCATCTTAACGCCGCTGCGGGACAAAAGAGCCGCCCTCAAGGGCGACCCTGGAGCGGGCTAGCGTAAACGCAGCCCGACACGCCGAGTAATTGGGATTCTACCACATCGACGTCCCGGATGCAAACATCTGTTCGACAATCTCTTGACAGCCCAGGTGGGCGGCGATAAGATTAGGGCGACAAACATATGTTCGAAACACGCCACTCACAGAGGAATGGACCCATGTTCCGGTACCGCCGCACCCAGCGGGTCTCGCTGATTCCCTTTATCCAGGCCCTCTCCCTCGTGCTGGTGTTCGCCCTGCCGACCATCTGGGGGGCCCGTATTTACGCATCCAGCCCGACGCATTATGACAAGGTCGTCGTGCAGCCCGGAGACACCGTTTGGAGTCTCGTCGCTCGGCGCGCGAAGGCCGGGTCGGACGTCGCCGAAGCCGCCTACGACGTCTCGTCGATCAATCACCTCGCGGCCGGCAAACAACTCCATCCGGGCGAGGTCCTGCTAATACCGCGCTGATCCAGCGCTAATCAAGACGATCAGGGGTCGCACGAGCGGCCCCTTTTTTCTTGTCCGACGTCTGTCGTTTCCGGCGTACCTCGCCTTGCTGGTCCGACGGCGGCTATGGTATCCTTGTCGGGTGCCTGCTACGGCGGCCGGCGGCCCGGTAAGTCAAGGGGCTGCTGCCGCACGCGAATACCGGAAGGAGCACACACGTCCGTGGCACTCAAAAAAGATCAGAAGTCGTCGGTGATCGGCCGCTTCGGCCGCAAAGAAAACGACACCGGATCGGCGGAAGTCCAAGTCGCTCTGCTCACCGAGTCGATCAACGAGTTGACCGAGCACCTCAAGGTGCACAAGAAAGACCATGCGAGCCGTCGCGGTCTTCTCATGAAGGTAGGCAAGCGCCGCAGTCTGCTGAGATATCTCGAAAAAGCGGACCTCGAGCGTTATCGCGCGATCGTCAGTAAGCTCGGCCTGCGTCACTAAGCGCGCGCTGTCCCTAGGGATAGGCCGGCCTAGCTCAGAAACAAGAACCCGCATCATCAAAATCAGCAAAAGAAAAGCGTAGGAGGAACCCCTTTTTGCCAGAGTCCGTCAGCATGGAGCTGGGCGGGCGCACTCTCACCATGGAAACCGGTGAGCTCGCGCGCCAAGCCAGCGGCTCCGTCTTTATCCGTTATGGCGATACGTGCGTCTTGTGCGCCGCGACCGCCAGTGCAGGCCCCCGCGAGGGCGCAGATTTCTTCCCCCTCACCGTGGACTACGAAGAGCGCATGTACGCCGCCGGAAAGATCCCGGGCGGTTTCATCAAGCGTGAAGGCAGGCCGTCCGAAAAGGCGACGCTCACCGCTCGCCTCATCGACCGTCCGATCAGACCGCTTTTCGCCGACGGTTTCCGTAACGACATCCACATCGTCTGCACGATCCTCTCGATCGATCCCGAGATCGACCCCGATGTCGTCGCATTGACCGGCGCGGGCGCCGCGCTCGCGCTCTCGGACATCCCGTTCGAATATCCGGTCGCGGGCGTCCGCGTCGGTCTCATCGACGGGCGCTACGTCATCAATCCGACGCGGACCGAACTCGAGTCGAGCACGCTCGACATGATCATCGCCGGCACATCCGACGCGGTGATGATGGTCGAAGGCGGCTGCAAGGAGATCTCCGAGGACCAATTCCTCGGCGGTGTCGAGGCAGGTCACGCGGCCATCAAAGACATCCTCGAGCAGACGCGCAGTCTGGTCGCCCGCGCCGGCAAGAAGAAGCGGACGTTCCCGCTCTTCAACCCGTCGGCCTCGATGCGTCAGTTCGTCGACGAGGTCTTCGGGCACGACATCGCGCGCGCCATGCGGATCACGTCGAAGACCGAACGCAATCGCGCCTTCGAAACGATCTCGCGCGAGGAGGCTCGCAGCCGCATCGCCGGTCATCCGCTCGAGGCGGAGCTTCGGCCGCTGCTCGACGACGGACGCAATCACGACTTCGACAAGTGCGTGAAGGCACGCGAAGAGGAAGAGCTGCGGGTCATGGTCGTCGACGAAGGGCTGCGCCCCGACGGCCGCAAGCTCGATGAGATCCGCCCGATTTCGTGCCGGACGAGCGTCGTCCCGCGCACGCACGGCTCGGCGCTCTTCACGCGCGGCGAGACGCAAATCTTCACGGCGGCGACGCTAGGCTCGATCTCCGACGAGCAGCGCGTCGATGGACTCTTGCCGCAATACTTCAAGCGCTACATGCACTACTACAACTTCCCGCCGTACTCGGTCGGCGAGACCCGTCCGATGCGCGGCCCCGGCCGGCGCGAGATCGGTCACGGCTGGCTTGCCGAGCGTGCGCTCGTGCCGATGCTGCCGCCTCAAGACGAGTTCCCGTACACGCTGCGGCTCGTCTCCGAGACCTTCGAGAGCAACGGGTCGTCGTCGATGGGCTCCGTCTGCGCGAGCACGATGGCGCTCATGGACGCTGGTGTGCCGCTGCGCAAGCACGTCGGCGGCGTCGCGATGGGCCTCGTCCTCAAAGACGGCGCGTACTCGGTGCTCACCGACATCCAAGGCCTCGAAGACGCTCTCGGCGAGATGGACTTCAAGGTCGCGGGAACTGTCGACGGCATCACGGCCGTCCAGATGGATATCAAAGTCCGCGGCATCACGATCGAGATCATGCGGCGCGCGATGGCTCAGGCCCGTGAAGGCCGCATGTTCATCATCGGCAAGCTCAAGGAGACGATCCCGAGTCCGCGGCGCTCGCTCTCGCACTTCGCGCCTCGGATGTTCGTGCTCGAGATCCATCCCGACAAGATCAAAGACATCATCGGGCCAGGCGGCAAGGTGATCAACAAGATCGTCGCCGATACCGGCGCGAAGATCGACATCGAGAACGACGGCCGCGTCTTCATCGCATCGCCGGACGCCGAAGCGGGCGAGAAGGCGAAGCGGATGGTCGAGGATATCGCACGCGATGTCGAGGTCGGCGAGATCTACACGGGCGTCGTCAAGCGGATCATCACGATCGGCGCGTTCGTCCAGATCCTGCCTGGCAAAGAAGGTCTCGTCCACATCTCGCAGCTCGCCAACCATCGCGTCAACCGCGTGGAGGACGAGGTACAGGTCGGCGATGAGATCCAGGTGCGCGTCGCCGAGATCGACCATCAAGGCCGCATCAACCTGACGCGCAAGGGTCTGCTGGAAACCGCCAACAACTAGCGCCACCCATCGCTCTGTAGCGGTCGAGCTTTAGCTCGACCGTTCTTTTTTCTGGGAGCAGTCGAGATCTATCTCGACCGTTCTTTTTTCTGGGAGCGGTCGAGATTTATCTCGACCGCCGCGGTCTTACACGAGAAGAGAATGGAGCGGTCGACCTTCACGGTCGACCGCCGCGGCCTTTCCAGCGCGGAATTATCGCACCCGGTGTGAAAGCAACGAGTTGATGAGGCGCGTAACGTTTTTCGCGATCGCCGCGATCGCTATCATGTGCGGTTCCTGCTCGAAGCTCGTGCGTTCGAGGCCGCCGGCGTGTTGCGCTGCGCCCGGCTACTCGCGCACGCAGGTCGAAGCCGTACTCGGAAAGCCGTCGCCGCCGGAGCCGTCGTCGAAATTCCACCCGTATCCATCACCGCCGCCCGACGCGCCGATCTACACGACGGAGCACGGCTACCTCACCGTTCACTATGCCGGCGTCAACGGTCTGGCGACGCGCTTCTCGATGGATTTCTACGAGGGCAAAGCGCCCGACGACGCTTTCTCGATCACGTCGGCGTATCTACCGGACGATGCCGTCGACCTGAAGGCCGACGTCGTCGGAAAGACCGCGAACATACACGTCTATCGAAGCGCGAAGCTCGCGAAGGCTCTGCCAGCGAGTCATGGTATGTTGTACGTCGAGTGCAAAGGGCCACAGCCCGCGATGTTGTGTTATACCACCGACGTCATGTTAGGCGCGCCGTAACGCAGCGGTCGCGCCGGTCGAGATAAATCTCGACCGCTCCCAGATCCATTGGCTAAACCGCGCCGGTCGAGATGAATCTCGACAGCTCCCAGATCCATTGGCTAAACCGCGGCGGTCGAGATGAATCTCGACCGCTCCCTATTTGTGCCGCGCGAGGTCGATTTAAAGTAGGCCGGCGGCCCGCTCGAGGGTCACGAGCGCGGATTGAACGGCTGCTTGTGCTGTGACGTACTGCGTCTTCGCCTGCGTGTCGGCGAGCAGCGCGTCGGATAGCTCCAGCGACGTTCCGACACCGGCTTGGAAACGGATGCGCGTGACGCGCAGATCTTCTGCCGCCGACGACTGCGCCGAGCGCGCAGCCGCGAGCTGCGCCTGCGACGCGACGTAGTTGAGATACGCTTGTCGCGCCTCGAGATCGACGCCGTTCTGCAACTGCTTCAGATTGATCTGGGCTTTATCGACTTCTGCCTGGGCCTGGGCCACTTCGCCGTGCGTCATACCGCCGTCGAACAGCTTCCACGTTACGCTCAATGTCTCGGAAAGTTGCGGCTGCTTGATGTTCTCGAAGTTAGGCGTCAGGCCGGCGTTTTGGATCTGGAGCGCAAGGGTCGGAAGCGTGCCGGCGCGCGCGGCCTTGACGGCATCCGCCGCGATCGTCACGGCGTCGGCCGACGACGCGAGCTCCGGCCGCTTCGATCGAGCGTCCGCGAGGATCTGACCGAGGGTGAATGACGGCACCGCGGTGTTGAGATTCTCCGTCGGCTGGATATCACTGCCGAGATCGATGTTGAGCGTGTTCGCAAGGTCCGCGTTCGCGAGCGCCGCTTCGTTGTCGGCCTGAACGGATTGCACTTGCGTGTTGGCGAGCGTCACTTGCTCGCGCAGGACGTCCGCTCGCGCCGCCGTGCCCGCGTTTAACTGCTGTTCGGCGAGCTTCTCATCATCGCGCGCGACGAGCACCGCTTGATCCGCGATCGAGGCTCGATGCTGCGCCGCCAGCAGCGCGAAATACTTGGTGGTCGTCTCGTTGATGACGTCGGCACGCGTCGCAGCGACGCCGTTTTGCGCCGAGGCGAACCCCGCCGCAGCCTCGCCGATCTCGGCTTCGACCGCGCCGCCGCTATAGATCGCCCATTGGATCGTCTCGGAGATACTATTGTAGTTCGTCGCCGAGATCGGAAACTTCACCGGCCCCTTCGGCGACGGGAACACGAAGGCGCCCGCGCTCTCAGTATGCTGGCGTGCAGCGGAAGCGGTGAGGGAGGGTACCTTGCCTGCGCTCGCCGTGACGACGCGCGCAGCCGCTGCCTTCTGATCGGCGAGCGCCGCTTGATAGGTCAGATTGTTGGCCGCAGCAAGCGCCAGCGCATCGGCGAGCGTCATGCGGACGAGCGGTCCGTTCGATCCGGCGGTCGCCGACGACGTCGGCATCGACGCCGGCGTCGGTGATGCCGTCGGCGAGGCTTGCGGCGAGGGCGCCGCATGTCCGGCGGCGATGGCAGGCTTGGGATGAGCGGCGAAGGTCAAGCCGCTCGCGATGAGCGCAACGGCCAAGGCAACGCGCATGTCGGGCGATCCCCCCAAAAGTTGTGTCGAAAGGGTCAGGCGGCGGCTCGCGCCGGCGGTCCGAGTTTGAACACTCTGGCCAACGCGGTGACCTCGAGGACCCGTCGTATCCGCGGACTCGCGGTCTCGACCTTGATGTCGCCCCCGCGCTCGCGCACGCGCCGAAGCGCGACGATCAGCGATGCGAGGCCCGACGAGTCGAGGAATCCGACGCGATCGAGGTCGAGCGTCACGTCCAGACGCCCCGACGCGATGTGCGTTTCAAGGGCGCGGCGCACCACCCTCGCCCCGTCCGCATCGAGATCTCCGGTCAGTGCGAGATGGAGAGCTCGGGGATCCGAGGCTGTTTGCGAATCTATTCTCAAGGCCATTGCCCTTACTGGGCCTCCGAAAAACCATTTACGTTGGCGGTTGAATGTATACCAGCGAATTGTTAAGCGGTTGACTTTCTCCTTCTATATTCATAAATTGTCCCGCAAAGCAAAAGACCACCGGCGCTTCTCGCACCGGCGGCCTCGAGATCGCCCGTAGGCGAATTCTTAGAGCTTGGCGTTTATGACCGCGTCGACGCCGACGCCGTACACCCGCTTGAACCCCTTGAGCGGGTTGAGGCTGTCGATCGGGATGAGGACGCTGCCCCGCCAGACGTTGTTGTTCCACTCGAACGCGAGCGAGCCCACGGCCTGCACGCGGTCGACCGCGTATGCCGGACCGCTCACCTGCGCGGCTCCGACGTACGTGCCCGTGCCCGTCTGCAGGATCGGCACGACCTTCGTCTTGCCCTCGTTCGCGATATGGTTCGTCAGAAGCAGGTTGTCGAGGAAGCTGTTCAGCGGTCCGGCGATGAGCTTCACGCCGTAGATGCCTGCCGCGCCCGTCAACACCTTGTTGACGAACGAGTCAGCGTTCGCAACCGTTAGCGGCGCCACCGCCATGGTGGCGGTCATCATCAAAGCGGCGATGGTCGTCTTCAGTTTCACGTGGATGCCGTCTCCTTTACGCGGGCTGAGCAGCGGAGCGCCGCCCGGCGTTCGCTATATCATGCCCGTTCTTTCGTCATCCTAGACAACGTTTCACGCATCCTTCGAGTTCCGCGCACGGACGCGCCGGGACATGTTTCGCGAGGCTTTCAATCCGCCCGATGAGAACGCACGGAGCCGTGTACGCCAACCTGCGCGAGTTCGTCGACGACATGCGACGGCGCGGCGAACTCATCGAGGTCGCGGCACCGGTCGATCCCAAGCTCGAGATCGCGGAGATCGCAGACCGCTGCGTCAAGAGTCAGAGCGGCGGCCCTGCCCTGTTGTTCACCGCTGTCCGCGGCTCGACGATGCCCCTGCTCATAAACGCCCTCGCGACGCGCGGCCGCATGTCCGCGGCGCTCGGCGTCGGCGGTCTCGACGAGCTCGGCGACAAGGTCCGCCATATCCTGACCACGCTCCAACCCGGCGGCGGATCGGCGCTGAGCAAGCTGTTCGAGCTCAAAGATCTCGCGGGCATCATGCCCAAGACGGTCCGCAACGCGCCGTGCCAGGAAGTCGTCCTCGAAGGCGACGCAGTCGACCTCACGTCGCTGCCGGTGATCACGTGCTGGCCGCAAGACGGCGGACCGTTCATCACGCTGCCGCTCGTCTTCACGAAGCATCCGCAAACCGGATCGCAAAACGTCGGCATGTATCGCATGCAGGTCTACGATCGAAATACGACCGGCATGCACTGGCAGCGGCACAAGCACGGGCGCGAACATCAAGACGCTTCTAAGCGCGACGCGCGCATGCCGGTCGCAGTCGCCATCGGCACCGAGCCGATCGTGACGTACACCGGCTCGGCTCCGCTGCCCGCGAACATCGACGAGATGCTACTCGCCGGTTTTCTCCGCGGCAAAGCGGTGCCGATGGTGGCGTGCAAGACCGTCGATCTGCAGGTGCCCGCTGAAGCCGAGGTCATCCTCGAAGGGTACGTCGACAACGCCGAGCTGCGCATCGAAGGACCGTTCGGCGATCACACCGGCGTGTACACGCCGCCCGAGCCGTTCCCCGTCTTCCACGTCACGTGCATGACGCGGAGGCGCTCGCCCATCTATTGGACGACCATCGTCGGCAAGCCGCCGATGGAAGACCAGTGGCTCGGCAAGGCGACGGAACGCCTCTTCCTTCCGTTATTGCAGCAGATGCTTCCCGAGGTCGTCGACTACAACTTGCCGGTCGAAGGGGGCTTCCAAAACCTCGTGCTCGTGTCGGTGCGCAAGCGCTATCCCGGTCAAGCGAAGAAGGTCATGTACGCGCTTTGGGGCCTAGGACATATGATGATGCTGACGCGCAACATCGTCGTCGTCGATGACGATGTCGACGTCCAGAACGTACGCGACGTCGCGTGGACCGCGCTCAACAATGTCGATGCAGGACGCGATCTCGTTTTCGCACCGGGGCCGGTCGACCACCTCGACCATGCCGGACCTATGCCGCTGCTCGGCACGCGCCTCGGTATCGACGCGACGCGCAAAGGGCCCGAGGAGGGCTACATGCGCGGCTGGCCTGAAACCGTCGTCATGTCGCAAAGCGTGAAGGACGACGTCGCTCGCCGTTGGAGCGAATTCGGGCTAGCGGGCGTCGTCGATATCAGATGAACGGCCTGCGTCTCTTCCTTCAAGAGATCAAGATCGAGCACACGCTGTTCGCGTTGCCGTTCGCCTACGCGGGTGCCTTGCTCGCCGCGCGCGGCGTGCCGAGCGCGCATGTGCTCGTATGGATTACGCTCGCGGTGCTCGGCGCCCGGACCGCTGCGATGTCGGCGAACCGGCTGCTCGACGCGAAGATCGACAAGAAGAACCCGCGCACGGCCGGGCGCGCCGTCGCCTCCGGCAAGCTGAAGGCTTCGACGATGATCGTCGCGATCGTCGCCGGCCTCGTGCTGCTGACGATCGCGGCATACGAGCTCAATCCGCTGTGTCTCGCGCTTCTCCCGATCGGCGCGGCCGGCGTCATCATCTACCCGCTCGTCAAGCGCTGGACGTGGGCGGTGCACTTCGTCCTCGGCGCCGTCGATGCGCTCGCACCGCTCGGCGCGTGGATCGCCGTCACCGGACGCTTCGAGCCCGGCGCATGGCTGCTCTTCGGGGCCGTCACCGTGTGGGTCGCCGGCTTCGATATCCTGTACGCATTGATGGATCACGACTTCGACGTCGCCGAAGGGATCAGGTCGATCCCCGCGCGCTTCGGATCGGCCGCCGGCCGCTTCGTGCCGCAGCTGCTCCACGCACTGCTCGTCATCGCGCTCGCAGCGCTCGGCATCCTGACGCACGTCGGCGCCCTCTACTACGTCGGCGTGGCCGCCGCGCTCGCCTTGCTCGTCTACGAACTCTCGCTCATCCGGCGTCGACGCGATGTCTTCGCGCTCAACGCCGCGGTCTTCAACGCCAACATGGCGTTTTCGGTCGTCTTTCTCATCAGTACTGCGGCGTCGATCGCAGTGCGAGGTGCGCTGTGATAGATAGGAGCCTACCTGTGGTACGACGTCGCCGACGGATGCGCCGCGGCTTGTTCGCTGCTGCGCTCGTGGCATGCTGCTGCGCCGCGCCGGCCGCGTCGCTCGCCGATTTCGAGCCGTATACGAAGGTCATCACGATCTCGCTCGTCGCGCCGCTATCGGGTGACGAACGTCAGCTCGGCATCGACTTGAGCAACGGCGTCAACCTCGCGGTCGACGAGACGAACGAGAGCCGTTCGCTCACCGATTTCGGATGGAAGGTCCAGACCTTCGACGATCAGGCGGATCCCGGCATCGCGCTTCAGGAGGCGCAGTTCGCGCTCGTCGATCCGACCGTCGGCTTCGTCATCGGCCACGTCGGCGCCGAAGAGACCAACTTCGCGCTGCAGACGTATCACGAACAAGAGATGCCGCTCATCATACCGACGCAGCCGTACTTCCAGCTGACGCAGCACGGTTACGACAACGTCTTCCGTCTTTGCCCGACCGACGTCGAAGAAGGGACCCAGGCGGCGAAGTACGCGGAGAAGACGCTCAAAGCGAAGTTGGTCACGGTCGTCTACGTCAAAGACCAGTTCGGCGTCGACAGCGCGCTTGGCTTTCAGAACTACGCGGCCTCCGGAAAGACGACGAAGACCGACGGCATCGGCGTCGACGTCGACATGAAGTCGGACAAGGATATCGTCGCTGCGGTCAAGGCGGACGCTCCGGACGTCCTATACTTCAGCGGCCCGGGCGCGAAACTGCAAAAAGTCCTCGCCGACATCCGCGCGGCAGGCATCACCGCGCCGGCGATCGCGAATGACGGTTTCTACGATCCGGCTTCGCTCAAGGCGGCGGGAAGCGCCTCCGATGGGATGCTCGTGACGTCATGCGTGCCGCCGCTCGACCTCATGCCGACGGCGCAGGTGTTCGTGCATCATTATCAGGCGCGCTACGGGCAGCCGTCGTCGTTCGCGTTGTTCGGCTACGTCGCCGCACAGATAGCGATCGCGGCCGCGAAGCAGATCCACACGGCCGATCACCTTCAGATCGACCGCGAGCTCTCGGTGGGGACATTCGAGACGATCATCGGACAGATCTCGTTCCAGCGCGGCGGCGACGTCTTCGAGCCTGACGTCTACTTCTACAAGGCCTCGAGCGGACAGCTCAAATACGACTCGGCATCCGTGCCGAATCCGCTCATAATCTCCCGTCAGAACAGCGGTGGTTAGGGTCGTTTCGCCGCGAAGCGCTTGAGGCCGGGCGCGCTTCCCGCGCTCGAGCCGATGGGCTCCAGATGCGCGGCGGCGACCATCGCCCTCACCGCGACTTCCTTATAATACTGGCGGCTGCGCGAGAACTCGCGGACGTGGCCGTCGGATGGCACGACGAAGTGCCGGAAGACGTCGGCGCTCGCTTCGGCATCGTAAACGCGCTCGTCGAGCTGCAGGTGCGGGCCGTCGGCGAACATCGACTCGTCGCCCGAGACGAACTGCCACGAACGCTCGTCCGCGCGCGACGCCACATCGGCGTCGGCATATTCGAAGACGAATCGGCCGCCGGGCACGAGCGCGCGTCCGACGATCGCGAGGATCTCTGACGCGTCACTCGGGCTGAAGTCGCTGAAGCCGCCACAGGTCAGATACGCGCCGTCGTACGCGTCTTCGAACGAGATACGCTTCACGTCGAGCAGGCGGAAATCGATCGTCAAGCCGAGGTTCTTCGCCGTCTCGCGAGCGAGCTGGACCGCGCCGGGACCGACATCGATGCCGGTCGCACGTCGTCCGCGCAGAGCCATCGCGATCGCGTGGCGGCCGTTGCCGGAGCAGAGATCGAGCACGCTCGCCTTGGGCGCGCACTGCAACAGCGCGCAGAGCGCATCGACTTCTTCGCCGGTCTCTTGCATGCCGTAGAGCGACTGGTAGTTCGCGCGCCGCACGAAGCGTGCGGAGAAATCCTCGTCACGCCACGGGAAAGCGTCGGCGTCGACCCACGGTTTCGGCCGTTCCTTGCGATCCGCGACTGCTTGCATGAGCGCCTGCGGCGGACTCGTCGTGCCGTTGGTCGCCTTGATATCGATCGCCATCTCTTGCGCTTGCTCCAGAATACGCGCCGCAATCGCGACGCGAAGCCCATACTCGATTCATCGGAGAGGCGGAGGGCCGACCGCGCTACAGCGGTTGGCAGGCGCGCGTATGTGTGACGCCGCGCACGCCCTGCGGTATGGCGAGCCATATCAACTTGAAGCGGCGCCCTCGTAGTAGCGGCACAGCTCTTCGACGAGACCGTCGACGGTCGACCGCTCCGGGGTCAGCTCGACGTGCAGCCCGGCGCGACGCGCTTCAGTTTCGGTGATCGGCCCGATGCAAACGATAAGTTTGCCTCTCAGCTTCGACGGTGCGAGGTCGCCGCCGAGACCGATGACGAGCGAGCGCACGGCGCTCGCGGATGCGAGCGTGACGACGTCGACGTGCGCGATGCGTGCGTCGAAGTCCGCGGGCGCCTGTAAGACCGTCGAGTACGCGGCGACCGCCGTGACCTCGAAACGCGCGAGCTTGAGACGGTGGGCGAGCACGGGGCGCGCATCCTCGGCCTGTACGAGGAGCACGCTCGATCCGGGCGACGCCGCGTCGACGAGCGCTTGGGCGATCGCTTCGGCGACGTAGCGCGAAGGGACGACGTGCGGCGGCCTGCCGAGGAGGGTCGCGACGGCCTCCGAGGTCGCAGGTCCGATCGCTGCGATATGCGGGTTGACGCCGAGCGAACGCTTGCGGCGGCGCGCGAACGATTCGACGCCGCTGACGCTCGTGAAAACGATCCACGCGAAATCGTCGGCAGCGTCGATCGCCTCTTGCAGCGCGCGCTCGTGCGGCGGAGGACCCAAGTGGATGAGCGGTACGACGTCGACGGCGGCGCCTCGACCCTCGAGAAGGTCGATGAGCTCGCGCGCATGATCGGCGGAGCGCGTCACCATGACTCGGACGCCGGCGAGGGGCAGAGGCACTCGCTTATCGCGCCGGCGGCGCGAAGGTCGTGGAGAACCGGCGCTCGATCTGCTCTTCCATCGACGCGAGGTCGACGAGCTTGTTGAGGGCATCGGCGGGATCGCCGGCCTGCGTCGCGGACGCCGCCGTTTCTCGCAGCTTCGTCAGCGGCTCGTGGAGGAGCTTGTTGATGATGCCGATGCTCGCTTGGACGATGGCGGCACGCTGGGCTTCGTCGAGCTCCGGGCGGCTGGCGAACAGCCTCTCGATCTCGTTCGTCCGGATCCGCTCGGCGCGCGTGCGAAGCCTCGCGATGAGCGGCACCGCGGCACGCGATTGGTACCAGCGCAAGAACTCGCGCGACAGCTCGTCGACGATCGCTTCGACGGCCGGTACCGCCGCTTTGCGGCCACCGATATGTTCGTCGACGACGACTCGCAGGTCGGCGAGCTCGAGCACGTCGACGCCGCCGATCGAACGAGCGCCAGGATCGACGTCGTGCGGCGCGCCGATGTCGACGATGAGCAGCGGGCGCCCAGGCCTTGTCGTCATCGCAGTGGCGATATCCGCCGTCGTGACGAGGTGCGCCCCGCTGCCGACCGCTGTCACCGCGAGATCGGCATCGGCGAGCGCTTCGCAGAGCGCGTCGAAGGGAAGTGCGCGCGCGCCGATCTCAGACGCGATGGTTTGCGCGCGAGCGAGCGTCCTATTGACGATCGCGATGCGTCCGGCACCGCGAGCGGCGAGATGCCGCGCAACGGTCGTTCCCATCTTGCCGGCTCCGACGACGACGGCGGACGCGCCTCGCAGATCGACCCTTCGCGAAGCGAGCTCCACGGTGGCGGCGCCGAGCGAGACGACGTCGCTGCCGATGGTCGTTTCGGTCCGCGCGCGTTTGCCCGCTCGCAATGCGGTGCGGAAGAGCCGGTTGAGATGACTTCCCATCGTGCCGGCCGCTTGCGCCGCTGCGAGTGCGCCCTTCACCTGCGCCATGATCTCCGCTTCGCCGATGAGCATCGAATCGAGACCGCTCGCGACGCGGAGCAATTGGGCGACGGCGTCGGCGCCGAGCAGCGTGTAGAGGTACTTGTCGAAATCCTCGACGCGCATGGCGCGATACGTCGTGAGGAAATCCTTGATTTCGCCGACGCCCGTCTCGAAGTCGGCGACCTCGGCATAGATCTCAAGCCGGTTGCACGTCGCGACGATCGCCGCTTCGCGGACGCCGGAGTAATCGCGCAGCGCGCCGAGCGCTTCGGTCACGCGTTGCGCGGGAAACGCGTGGCGGTCGCGGACTTCGGGCGGTGCTGTCTTGTGGCTGAGGCCGAGGACGACGATGGGCATGATCGCGTGGCGGCCTTCTGGTCGGCTATTTCCTTTCCCTAGCCCAGTTGGCTGGTGAGAATCGACAATTCCGACGCAAGATCGATGGCTCGAAGCGCGACGCCGTGCGGCAATTTCAACGCCGCCGGCGCGAAATTCAGCAACGCGGTGACGCCGCACGCGACGAGGCGGTCGGCGATCGCCTGCGCGGCCGGCGCAGGCACCGTGATGATGCCGATGCTGCAGCCGAGCACGGGCAAGACGCGCTCGAGATCATCGACGTGACTGATGCGCACGCCGTGCCACTGCGTGCCGACGATCGCCTCGTCGTTGTCGAAGATGCCGGCGATGTGGAACTTCTCTTCGCGGTACTCGAGATAGGCGGCCAGCGCGTGACCGAGATAGCCGAAACCCACGATCGCGAGGCGCCAGTCGCGGTCGAGCCCAAGGACGCTTGCGAGCCGGCGCACGAGGACGACGACATCGTAGCCTTGCCCGCGGCGGCCGATCTTGCCGACATGCGACAGGTCCTTGCGCACTTGCGTCGACGATATGCCGCGACCGACGCGGCGCGAAAGCTCTGATGACGTCAGCATCTGCTTGCCTGCGCGCAGCGCATCTTCGAGCGCTCGATGATAGAGGAAGAGGCGAGGCAGGCTGATGACGACGACGCTCGAGGCACGCTTGCGTTTCGACGGCGATCGCGACGGCGACGGCGGTCTTCGGTCCGGCTTGCGCCGCTGGGTCACATCAGCGTACCGCGATCGCTGCGAGCGACTCGCGAGCCGCCGTGAGCGTGCGCTCGACGTCGTCGTCGCTGTGCGCGGCCGACAAGAACGCGGCTTCGTATTGCGACGGCGCCAGGTAGACGCCGCGGTCGAGCATCGCGTGGAAATACTTGGCGAAAGCCGCCGTATCCGACGTTTTCGCAGACGCAAGATCGGTGACGGGATTCGCGTTGAAGAACAACCCCCACATCGAGCCGATGCGATCTATCTGCGCGGGGACGCCGGCTTTCGCGAACGTGTCGCGCAGCCCGGAGACGAGCGCGCTGCCGATTCGATCGATATGTTCGTACGCGTCGCCGTCGCGCAGCGCGCGCAGCTGCGCGGCGCCGGCGGCCATCGCAAGCGGGTTGCCTGACAGCGTTCCAGCTTGATAGACGTCGCCGCTCGGCGCGAGCCGCTCCATGATCTCGCGTTTGCCGCCGATCGCCGCGACCGGCAAGCCGGCGCCGATGACCTTGCCCAGACACGTGAGATCGGCTTCGATCCCGTAGATCGATTGCGCCGATCCGTAGTGGAGGCGAAAGCCGGTCATGACCTCGTCGGCGATGAGCAGCGCGCCGGCTTGCGACGTCAGCGCACGCAGCCGTTCGAGATAGCCTGGCGACGGCGGGATGAAGCCCATGTTGCCGGCGACCGGTTCGACGATGACCGCTGCGATCCGTTCGCCGTGCTTCGCGAACGCTGCGCCCGTGCTGTCGTCGTCGTTGTAGGGGACGACGATCGTGTCGGCGGCTGTGGCCGCCGTGACGCCGGGAGCGTCGGGAATGCCGAGCGTCAGCGCGCCCGAACCGGCTGAGACGAGCAGCGGATCGGCGTGCCCGTGATAACATCCGGCGCATTTGACGATCTTGTCGCGCTTCGTCCATGCGCGTGCGAGCCGGATGGCGGTCATGCACGCCTCGGTGCCCGAGCTGACGAAACGCACCATATCGATCGCCGGGATGGCGTCGATGACGAGCGCAGCGAGGTCGACCTCGTACGGCGAAGGCGCACCGAACGACGTGCCGTCGCGAGCGGCTCGTTCGATCGCTTCGACGATCTCCGGGGCGGCGTGGCCGAGCATGATCGGCCCCCACGACAGCACGTAGTCGACGTACTCGCGGCCATCGACGTCGTAGATCTTCGACCCAGCCGCGCGCGCGATGTAGCGTGGCGTGCCGCCGACGGCACGGAACGCGCGCACGGGCGAGTTGACTCCTCCGGGCGTCAGACGGACGGCGGCGGCGTGAAGGGCTTCCGATCGACTCGTCGGGATCGATGTCACGGACGAAACACCTCGTAGTCTGGCCGGGTGTTCACGTTGGCGAGGCGCGCTTCATCTTGCGGTCGCACGGCGAAGCGCAGGACGCGCAAAGAGTCGATCATCGCGCTGACGCGTCTGCGACCCGACGCGAGCACGACGGATCCCGCGCGAACGACTGCTGACGTCGCGTAGAGCGCGGCGAGCGGCTCGATATCGCCGTTCGACCATACCGGCACGACCGCTTCGGGCTGCTCGCCCAGCCGTGCGTCGTACGCCCTTTCGAGATCATCGACGAACGACGCGTCGAGGTCCGGCAGATCGCCCGCCGCGGCGAAGAAAAGCGGCGTACTCAGCGTCGACGCGACGGTGACGATCGCCCCGAGCGGACCGGCGTCGGCGAGGTCGTCGAAGATGATGGGAGCGTCGACCTTCGCGGCGAGCGACGGCTCGAGCGGGCCGCGTGCGCTGACGACGCACGGCCGTCTGCCGTCGACGAGGCGACGGTACACGCGCACGAGCATCGGTTCGCCTTCGATAGCTAAAGAGAGTTTACCGGGCAGACGCGTGGCGCTGCCGCCCGCGAGCAGGACGATCGTCGTGCGCGCCGCTGCGGACGCGCCGCTCACCGCTGCGCTTTCGCCAGCCGCGTCGCTACCGACCGTGCGAAATACGTGATGATGATCGAGGCGCCCGCGCGTTTGCAGGAGACGAGCAGTTCGTCGACAGCCCGCTCTTCGTCGAGCCAGCCGCGCGCAGCGGCCGCCTTGATCATCGAATACTCGCCGCTCACGTTGTAGACGGCGACCGGTACGTTCACCGCGCGACGCACGTGAACCACGACGTCGAGATACGACAGCGCCGGCTTGACGAGCACGATGTCGGCGCCCTCGGCGACGTCGAGCAGGGCTTCCTTCACCGCCTCGCGTGCGTTCGGCGGATCCATCTGATGCGTGCGCCGGTCGCCGAACGCGGGCGTCGAGCCCGCTGCCTCGCGGAACGGACCGTAGAACGCCGACGCGTATTTCACGGCGTACGACATGATCGCGGTTTCTAGGTGCCCGTCGCGGTCGAGCGCCGCACGGATGGCGGCGACGCGGCCGTCCATCATGTCGGATGGCGCGACGATGTCGACGCCGCACTGCGCGTACGAGAGCGCGCCGCGCGCGAGGAGCGCGACGCTCCGGTCGTTGTCGATCTCGCCGTCTGGGGTCAAGAGTCCGCAATGGCCGTGCGACGTGTACTCGCAGCCGCACAGGTCGGCGATGAGGAGCAGTTCGGGCAAGGCAGACTTGATCGCGCGGATCGCTCGCTGCACCGGTCCGTCGTCACGATCGAGCCACGAAGCGGTGTCGTCTTTTTCGGGCGGAATGCCGAAAAGGATGACCGCCGGAATTCCCGACGCCGCGCAAGCGCGCGCCTCTTCGACCGCACGATCGACGGAGAACTGTTTGACTCCCGGCATCGAGGCGATATCGCGCTCGACGCCTTCACCCGGCACGACGAAGAGCGGCTGCACGAGATCCGACGCGGAGACCCGGTGTTCGGCGGTGAGGCGACGCATCGCGGCGGTGCGGCGAAGACGCCGCGGCCGGATCGTCGGCACGGGCAGGGCTCCTGCGTCGCCGAGAACGCTTTCCGTTTTCGCGGGATCGAACGTCGAACTCATATGCCTTTCACGACCATCGTGCGGAACTGATCGACAAGCGCGCGGCCTCCGGCTTCAAGCATCTCATCGGCGAGAGCTTCGGCGGCGGCGACGGCCGACACTTCGTCAGCCGCGTCGATGCGTGCGCTTCGTCGCACGGACGAGCTGCCGTCGGTCGCGGCGATGACGGCCTCGATCGTGCAATCGGATCCGCGGACGGCTGCGTTGACACCGATCGGCAGGAGGCACCCGCCTCCCATGCGGCGCAAGAAGGCGCGCTCGATCGTCACCTCGCGCGCGCTTTGAGCGTGATCGAGCGCCTTCAGCAAGGACGCCATCTCCGCATCGTCCGCCCGGCACTGCGCGCAGATAGCACCCTGGCCCGCGGGCGGCGTCATGACACCGAGCGCGAGCGGTGTTCCGCCGCCGACCGTCTCGAGCAGTCCGGCGCGCCGCAATCCGGCGAGCGCGAGGATCGCGGCATCGAATTCGCCTTCGAGCACTTTTCGCACGCGCGTGTCGACGTTGCCGCGGATGTCGCGCACCTCGACGTCGGGTCGCGCCGCGAGGACGAGCGCTTGCCGGCGAAGAGAGCTCGTGCCGACGACCGCCGATGCGGGGAGCGCGGCGAGTCCTCGGAACGCGTTGTCCTTGCTGATCAAAACGTCACGCGGATCCTCACGCTCGAGCACGGCAGCGTTGCGGAGTTCGGCAGACTGGTCGGTCGGGAGATCCTTCATCGAATGGACGGCGACGTCGGCACGGCCGTCGAGCAGCGCTGCTTCGAGCTCTTTGACGAACACGCCGTCGCCGCCGATCTGAATCAGGCTGCGATCGGTGACGCGATCGCCGCGCGTCGACACGGTGACGACCTGCGTGGCACGTCCGAGCGCTTCGAGCGGCTCAGCGACCGCTCGCGCCTGGATGAGCGCGAGGCGGCTTGCGCGCGTGGCGATGCGTATCGTCTGCATGTCCGGCTTCCTTTCTTCGCGCACGCACACGCGCCCCGTTGGACTTACTGAAAGGACTTCGCTCCGTCCCGTCGACAAGAGCCCGCATCGTGAAGCAAGAAGCGCGGCCGAGCGACAGGCGCTCGCAAGTCTTCGTTTTTCTGACGCTCGCGTTCTTAGCCGCGCTCTATTCGGTGCGGTTGGGCGCGGGGAGTCTGTGGGATAACAGCGAGCCTCAGTACGGCGAGATCGTGAAGGAGATGCTCCGGTCGGGCGACTGGCTGACGCTCCACAAAGATCTGCAACCTTGGTACGTCCATCCGCCGCTCTGGTTCTGGACGGCGGCGCTTTCGGCGAAGATCTTCGGCCTCACCGAATTCGCGCTTCGATTTCCATCCGCGGTCTTCGGCGTCGCGAGCGGATACGCGATCTATCTTGCCGGTCGAAGGCTCTACGGCGAGACCACAGGCATTGTCGCCGCGCTCGCCCTCGGGGTCGGGCTCGAGTTCCTCGTCATGTCGCGCCTGGCGATCCAAGACACGATGCTCGTTTGCGCGATGACGGTCTCGACGTTCTGGGGCTGGTTCGCGCTGCGCGATAGCGACTCGAAAGCGCTGTGGATCGCGGCGATCGCGACCGCGCTCGGCACGCTCATCAAAGGCCCGGTCGCGCTCGTCCTTCCGGGGCTCACGCTCATCGCATGGGCGGCGTGGACGCGCAGCTGGAAATCTTTCGCCGGTCTGCCGTGGCTCGGCGCGATCTCCCTGTACGTCGTCATCGCGGGTGCGTGGTTCGCAGCTGAGACAGCGGCGCGCGGACCGCACTTCTTATACGCATACTTCGGGCTCTCGAACGTCAGCCGTTTCCTTTCCCCGTACGAGAATCAGCCGGGCCCCATCTACTATTACGTTCCGATCCTCATCGTCGGCTTCTTCCCGTTCATCGCGTTCGTTCCGCAAGCGCTCGCACGCGCGTGGCGCTCGGGAGGCGAGGACGGAAAATTCCTCATAGCAGCCGCGGTCGTGCCGTTCGTCTTCTTCTCCATAGCGCAGACGAAGCTGCCGAACTATATCGAGGCGTCATTCCCCGCGCTGTCGATCATGACCGGCGAGACGATCGCCAACGCGATCGCGCAGCGCTCGATGCGGTCGTTGCGCGGGGCGCTCTTCGCGCTCATCGCGGCTGTAGTCGTGCTTGCCGCCGGTGTGTACTTCTACGGCCATGCGCACGCGAGCGGATTGATGGTTACCCTCAGCCCGTCGCTTGCGCTCTTAGGCTGGCTCATCGTGCCGATCGCGGTGTTAACCTTCGTGCTGGCTATACGCCTCGACCGACCGTGGATCGCGCCGCTCGGACTCAGCACGATGATGGCGGCGTTTATCGGCGTCGTCGTCTTCTCGATTCTCCCGCAGATCGAGGCGACTGCCAAGCCGATGAAAGCGATGTCCGCCGATGTCATGCGTGTCTGGCGTCCGGGCGAGCGCATCTGCTTCGATGGCGTCCATCAAGGTTTTTCCTTGGACTACTACACGAACGGCCCGCCCATCACGAGCGTCGGACACAACACCGACGATGTCCCCCCGCGCCGCTACTTCGCGACGCCGCAACCCGCCGTGTGCGTGGTATCACCGGATGCGTACACCGATCTGACGGACCGCGGCATCAAACTTGCGCTCGTCGAAAAGACGCCGACCCTGTGGCTCGTGACCTACGACAAGTCGATCACGATTCACTGACGATGCGCTTGCCCCGAGAGTGTCGCTCTCGCGGGCACGCGGCTAATCGGGAAATATTTACCTTCCGCCGCTGTCTTCGACGGCTTTCGCCGTCTCAGAACACCCGCTTAGAGCGGCACCCTCGGGGCGTGCGCTTGCTCATATAAGCCGCTGCCGGCGCACCCGCGAGGGGGCCAAAAGCGGGGCTTGTGAGGCGCCGAAAGGCGCCGAACAGAGCGGCGTAGGTGCGTCGGCGTCTATTTGTATGAGTGCAGGCCGCTGATCCAGATATTGACGCCGAAATAGCAGAACAACACGACGCCGAATCCCGCGATCGACATCCACGCGAGACGCGTGCCGCGGAACGACGGGCGCGTGTGCAAGTGGAGGTAGGCGGCGTACCAGATCCAGCACGTCAGCGCCGCGAGTTCCTTCGGATCGTTCTGCCAGTAGCTGCCCCACGCGTCGTGCGCCCATAGCGATCCGAGAATGATCCCGACAGTCAGCAATATCTCGCCGATGGCGATGACGCGATACGTGATGACCTCGAGCGCACCCGATGCCGGCACGAGGTCGAGCCAATCGAGCCACGCGGGGCGGGCCGCTGCGACGGCGGCCCCGACGGACTTCCCGGCCCCCGCGAGGGCACTGTCTTCGTCGTGCTTCTTCAATAGATAAAGGATGCTCGTGGAGAAACCGATGAGGAAGGCAGCATACGCGGCGAGCACGACGGGGACGTGGTAGTAGATCCAATAGTTGTTCTGCAGCGAGGGGACAAGCGGCTCGAGTCCCTTGTTCCACCCCTGACCGTAGGCGAGCAGCGCATCGGTGACCGAAAGGACGATCGGCCCGGCGAACCAGATATTGAATCGCCACCCGAAGATGAGGAAGAGCGCGACCGAGAGCAGCGCGACGACCGACAACGATCCGTAGAGGTCGTTCCACGGCACGTGGCCGCTGTATACCCAGCGGATGCCGAGGCTCGCCACCTGGCAACCGAGACCGGCGGCCGCTAGGATCGCGCCGCCGGCGGCGGTCGGGCGGTTGCGGAAGAACCAGTACGCGACAAACACGGCGGCCGCGAGCACGTAGAGAACGATCGCGACGTGATACCACGCCATGTATGCCGCGACGTGCGCGTCCGCGAGCCCTTGAGCGTTCGTGTTGTATTGCGAGTAATCAGGCATACGCCGTCTCCACCGCATCTTGCGCGGGTTCGTCATCGCCGGTCTCGAGCGTCCGCCCGAGCCCGTCGAGCAGTTGTTTGAATTCACCCTCGTAAATCGTGTTGCCCTTCGTCGTCGTCGCAGCGACGTCGACGACCGGCCCGCGCGCGTCGCGACGCGTCCGCACGTACAGCTTGATCGGAACGAAGAAGAGAGCCATGACGAAGCCCGTGACGAGCACCGCCGCGCCGAGTCCGACGAAGCCCTCACCCGGATCGCGACGATAGGTCAAGCCAGTCCACGCGATCGGCGGACGTGCCGTGAGAGAATAGCCGTCGCCGACGTCGACGGTCTTGCCGATGGGTACGAGAAGCGGCCGCGATGTCGTCGGCACGTTGTCGTGGATGACCCACATCGCGTACTCGTCGGTCTTCGGCAGCGGCACGCCGAGGGGGACCTGCGACGGATCCGATGGTCCGAGCAGCGTGACGTAGTCGATCTCGCGGCTCGTGCCCGGCAAGAACACCTGATCGCCCGGCATGAGCCGCCCCGCGCCTGAGAGGCTGATAGGTTTGCCGTTGCGCGTCAGGTCGATGCGGCCGCCGAAGCCGTACGACGCCTGGTAGAAATAGACGCCCGACTTCGTCTGGAACGGATGGTTGACGATGATGTCGGTCTTGGTCGTCACACCGTCTTCGATGACGCCCACGTCGGACTCGAACTTCGACGCTTGATAGAACGTGCCGCTCGGCGTCTCGACGGGCTGGAACGTGGCGGTGAACTTGTCGAGATGGACCGCGAGGCCCCGTTGCTGCTCTACCGCGGACGTCGCGCCGTCGAAGATCTGCAGTTCGCCTTTGAAACCGGCGAGCCACCCGAGGAACACGCCGAATGCGATGATCGCGAACCCGAGGTGCGCGACGAGAACGCCGTATCGCGCCCACTTATTCTTGTCGCCGAAGAGCCAGCGCGTACCGTCGACGTCGAGCGATCGTAACGCGAACCCGCGCTTACGTAAGAACTGCTCGGTTCGCTCGACGGTCGCGTCTCCGGCTCGCGACGGCGCGCTTCCGTGCAATCCGAACGCTTCGATCATCACCGCGCGATCCTTCGGAAAGCGCTTCGGGATGACGCGCCGGAAAGTGCACACGGTCATCGACACGAGCAAGAGCACGATGAGCGAGAAGTACGGGATCGAATGGAGCACGGTATCGAGATGGAGGCGCAAGATGAGATTCGCGACCGCAGCCGGATACATGTCGTAGTAGTGCTGCGGATCGTCGTTCTGGTCGACGATCGTGCCGATCGTCGTCATCACCGCCCAGATCAGGAACACGACGACCGGAAAAAGCACGTTGCTCAAGACGTCGAGCAGCTCGTCGACGAACGTCCGCTTCGCAACGGCGGTCTTCACGCTATCCTCGGGAGCTTCGGCTGCGCGATGCGCACGACAGCGACGCTCAACACGTAGAGCGCGAGCAGCGGAAGTGCGAGCAGCGCCATCGTCATGGGGTTGCCGTCAGGCGCTGCTATGCCCGCGGCGATGAAGATGACGAGCGTCGCATGGCGCCATTTGTCGGTGAGCATCTTCGCGTTGATGATGCCGACGCTCGCGAGGATGGCCGCCAGGATCGGCAGCTGGAACATGACCGCGAATATCCCGAGCATGAGCGTGATGAAGCCGACCGTCGGCTCTAGTTGATACGTGTCGACGAGGCCGGCGGATTGGTTGAGCTGCATGAGCGCGTGCAGCACGAACGGCAGGACGACGAAACCGCAGAAGGCGATGCCGGCGGCGGACATGAGAAACGAGAGCAGTACGTACAAGGGCACGCGCGTGCGCAAGCGTCGGTCGAGCGCCGGCGCGACGAAAGCATAGACCTCGTAGAGCACGACGGGCATCGCGACGACGACTCCGATGAGCAGCGACAGCTTGATGTAGACGCGGATCGTCTCCGCCGGCGAGAACACGTGCAGCTGGATGCCCGCGAGGAAATAGCGCTCGACAAACCCGAGGAACGCGGGCATGAGTGGAAATGCGACGAGCGATGCGACGCCGACCGCGGCGATCGCGATGAGCAGGCGCGTTCGAAGCTCGGCGAGATGCTCGGTGAACGTCATCTCGACATCGTCGCCCGGCGGGCGCAACGGAGGTGGCCCGGGCTTGGAGGGCGGCACGGTCGCGGTCGTCATTTAAGCTCTAGGGCGGCTGGAGCAGCCGGCGTCTATTGCTGCGGCGGCTGTGAAGTCGGAGCGGCCGGCGGCGCCGCGGGCGGCTGAGTCTGGTCTTGGGGCGGCTGCGGCGCGTTTTGTCCGCGCGAACCCGCTTCGAATTCTTTTCTCGCCTCACCCATCGAGCGAGCGAGCTTCGGGATCTTGTCCGCGCCGAACAGCAAGACGCCGAGTCCCACGATGATTATGATGATCGGAGCGTCGATGATGGCGAAAAATGGCGTCATGGCTGTTCTTCCCTTTCAGCGCCGCTGGAGCGCTCGACCTTCACGGTCGTCCGATTTCCGTCAACGAGCGCGCGAGCGCGGAGAGTTCGTCGCGCGCCTCGGACGGCGCGAGAGCGAGGAGGGCGGTCTCGGCGGCGCTCGCGTAGCGTTCGATCGACGCAGTCGTCAGCTCGACAGCTCGGCCGTTGCGGATCGCCTCGACGACCGCCGCGAGGTCGTTTTCAGCTTCGGGCGCACCCGCGTCGTCGTGCGCGAACAGCCTATCGACCGCGGCGCGTACCGGCGGTCCGCCTGAACGTAGCGCGTTGATGAGCGGCAGCGTCACTTTCTTCTCGCGGAGGTCCGAACCGGCCGGTTTGCCGAGGGCGTTCTCATCGGCGATCGCGTCGAGCAGATCGTCGCGCACCTGGAACGCCATGCCGAACGACCAGCCGTATGCGCGCAGCGCCTTCACGCGCTGCATGTCGCGGACGTCGGCGCCGCCGTGCCCCCGCTTCGCCGCGACTGCGACGATGGCGCCGCATTCGGCGCACGCGGCGAACAGTTCGGCGGTCTTCTTGCCGATGATCTCCGCGTACGCGGACTCGGGCAGATCTGCCTTCCCTTCCGCGCGCAGCTGGCGCACCTCGCCGTTGCAGATCTCGGCGAGCATCGCCGCGAGGATCGTCGGCACCGGCTGCGGATACGACTGGGTGACCTTCTTGAACACCCATGAAAAAAGATAGTCGCCGGCGAGAACCGAGAAGCGATTGCCGAACGCACGGTTCGTCGACCGCACGCCGCGCCGCACGTCTGCGTTGTCGACGACGTCATCGTGGATGAGCGTCGCGACGTGGATCATCTCCATGTATGCGGCGAGGACCGCATCTTCGGTCGCGCCGGACTCGCACGCCCGGCTCGAGAGCATCGTGATGCGCGGCCGCAGATGCTTGCCGCCGGCATCGAGCATCTCTGCGACGGCAGCGGCGATGTGCGCGTTCTCCGCCGAGAGCTCCTCGCGGACGAATTCCTCGATGACCGTCGCGATCGTCGCACGCGCGCTCGTCTCGATCACGGTGCTACCGCTTCGGGCGCGCGTGCGGGCGGTGCGACCGGCGCTTTCGCTTTCGTGCCGACGTGCAGCGCCGCGACGCCGCCCATGAGCGGCACGAAGCGGACGGCAGCGAACCCATTCGTTTCGAACAGCGCGGCGAGCGCGTCGGCGTCGGGAAAGTTGACGAGCGACTGCGGCAGGTAGCGATACGCGGCGGCATCGCCGCCGATGATGCGACCGATCAGCGGCACCATGCCGTAGAAGTACGCGTAGAACGCGCGCCGCATGAGCGGGTTGCGCGGCTTGCTCACTTCGAGGTTAACGAACGACGCACCCGGCTTGAGGACGCGAGCGATCTCTCGCAGGCAAGCGCCGATGTCGACGACGTTGCGCATCGAAAAACCCATCGTCGCGCCGTCGAACGATGCGTCGGCGAAGGGCAGATGAAGGACGTCGCCCTCGTTGTACTCGACGTTCGTCGCACTCGTATGCGCGCGAGCGATCTCGAGCATCTGCGGCGTGAAGTCGACCCCGATGACGCTGCCGGTGCTCGTTCGAGCCGCGAGATCTCGCGTCAACGCACCGGTGCCGCAGCAGAGGTCGATGAGGCGGGCGTCGCGAGAGATATCGAGGCACGCGACCGCTTTGCGGCGCCAGACGGCGTCGATTCCGCCGGTCATCACCGTATTGACGAGGTCGTACCGACCGGCGATCCGCCCGAACATCTCGCGGACGCCGCCGCCTTTGTCCATTCGTCACCAATTGGTGCGGCCTAAAGGCTATTCCTGGCGTTGAAAGGCCGGCCGCGCGCGGGTCGTAGACACGCGTCGCAGCGCGCGTGACTAGCGGGCATGTCACGACTTTCAGTGCACATCGGCTCGGACGCGCGCGCTGTGTTATGCGAGGCGTTCGACAGCGCGCGGACGTCGATCGATGCGGAATTCTACAGCATCGGCGACAGCGAGGTCGTCGCTCGACTCAACGATGCCGCACGACGCGGTGTCCGAGTGCGCGTCACGCTCGAAGGCGACACGCATCGCTATCGTGGGCCGCGGGCTGTCGAACCCGCAGATGCCGTCATCCGCGGCGCGCTCGACGATGAGATCGACGTCGTCATCTCGCGGCGGCCGCATGCGCTCGTCCATGGAAAGGCCGCTGTCGTCGATCACCGCATCGCATTCGTCGCGACCGCGAACGCGACGCCGACAGGCTTCGACGCGCCGGGCGAAGTCGCGATCGAGGATCGCGACCGCCTCGACGTGCGCGCGGTCTTGCGCGAGATCGACGATGCTGCGTCGGGCGATCCCGTTCATCCGCACTTGCGCGACGCGCTCCGGGTCCTCTTCGCTTCGCCGCGCGATCTTCGCGTCGCGAGCGAAGATCTCTCGGACTGGCGCACGGTCGCTTGGCTCGTCCACCGCGCGCATGCCGGCCGCCACGATCGCGTTCTCATCGGACAACCGGCATCACGCAGCGCCAGCGAGATGTTGAAGCGGCTGACCGGTGCCGGCGTCGACGTGCGCGCTCCGAGCGCAGGTTACATGCACGAGAAGCTCGTCGACGACGGCGAATGCACGTATGTCGGTTCGGCGAACCTCACCCGCAACGGTATCGACGAGTCGTACGAGGTCGGCGTGGTCGCCCCGCGCGGTGACTTCATCGACGGCGGGTCGTCGCTGCGCGCCGACTTCGATCGCCGCTGGTCTGGTGCCCAACGGATCGGCTGACTCTAAGAGGCGACTAGCGCCCCAACCCTTGAACGTACGCGGCGATGGAGACGGTCGTCGAAGTCGAACATGCCTCAAAGCGTTTCGGCGCGACGCTCGCACTCGATCGCGTCGACTTGCGGCTGAGCCGCGGCGAAGTCGTCGCGCTCCTCGGACCGAACGGCGCAGGCAAGACGACGCTCGTGTCGCTCGTACTCGGCTTGCGCAAGGCGAACGAAGGCTCGACGCGCACCTTCGGCATGGATCCGCGCGACCGGCGTGCGCGCTCGCGCACCGGCGTCATGCTTCAAGGATCGGGGCTGCCGAACTTCCTTCGGGTCGGTGAAGTCGTCGATCTCTTCCGATCGTACTATCCGCATCCGATCGATCGCGCGAAAGCGCTCGAGATCGCCGGGCTTGCCGACAAAGCGACGGCCATGCTCGTGACGCTTTCCGGCGGTCAGCTGCAGCGGCTCTATTTCGCGCTCGCCGTCTGCGGCGATCCCGAAGCGCTCTTCTTGGACGAGCCGACCGTCGGTCTCGACGTGGAGGCGCGTCGGTCGTTCTGGGCGCATCTTCGACAATTCGTCTCGGGCGGCCGGACGCTGCTGCTGACGACGCACTACCTCGAAGAAGCGGACGCGATCGCCGACCGCATCGTCGTCATCAACGCCGGCCGCATCGTCGCGGATGCTTCGCCGGCGGCGCTCAAGTCGAGCGTGCGCAACAAACGCGTCTCGTTCGAGACCGACGGCGTTCTCGACCTCCAAGGCCTGCCGATCGCCCGGGTCGTGTCGAGCGGACCGCGCGTCGAATTGGTCACGTCCGAACCCGAAGCGGTGCTAGGCAAGCTCTTCGCACGTGGGTGCGCCATCCGGAACCTCGAGGTCGCGGGCGCGACGCTCGAAGAGGCGGTCGTCGGCCTGACCGCGCGGGGCCGATGACGATGGCGGCGACGCGAGAGCTCGCGCCGATCGGTCAGATCACCGTCGCGCAGGCGCGATCTGAGTTCCTCCGCCTCATCCGCGTACCGGCTTTCAGCGTGCCGTCGATCATCTTCCCGATCATGTTCTACGCGCTGTTCGGGTTGCCGTTCGCGCACGAAATGGTGAACGGCGTGTCGATCGCCGTGTACGCGCTCGCATCGTTCGGCGCCTATTCCGTCATCAACGTCGCGATGTTCTCGTTCGGCATCACCGTCGCGAACGACCGCGGCGAGAAGACGACGGTCCTGATGCGAGCGACCCCGCTTCCGCCGATCGCCTATCTGGGCGGCAAAGCGATCGCGACCCTCGCCTTCGCAGCCATCGCCGTCGGCGCGCTGCTCGCATTCGGCGCGATCGCCGGCGGTATCCATCTCGCGGCAATCGCATGGCTGACGCTCGGCGTCCGTCTGCTGGCCGGCGTCTTCCCGTTCATCACGCTCGGGTTCGCGGTCGGATACCTCGCCGGGCCGACGTCTGCGGTGGCGATCCTTCAGATGATAAGTCTGCCGATGTCATTCGCCTCGGGACTCTTCATCCCGATCGGCGTGTTGCCGGCCTGGATCCGCACGATCGCGATCTACCTGCCCGCGTATCATTTCGGCGTGCTCGCGCGGTCGACGCTCGCTCCGCCGACCGAGCCGCTCGCGACGACCCTGGCCTGGCTCGCGGGCTACACCGTGGTGTTCTTATTTGTCGCGATCCGCGCGTACTATAGAGAAGAGACGAAGACGTTCGGCTAGCCAGTCAACGCTAAAATGGAGCGGTCGACCTTCATGGTCGACCGCCGCGGTCTTACGATTGAAGGCCCGTCACCGGTCGAGCTAAAGCTCGACCGCTACAAAAGCGCCTAGCCGAATTGATCGACGGCTCAAAGCGTCGGGAATAGCCGGCGCGCGTTCGAGGCCGTCGCTTGCGCGATCGCGTTGACGCTTACGCCGCGCAATTCGGCGAGCCGCGCACACGTCAACGCGATGTATGCCGGCTCGTTGCGTTTTCCGCGGTGCGGCGCCGGCGTCATGTACGGACAATCAGTCTCGAGGACGAGGCGTTCAAGGGGCAGCCGCGCCGCCGCGTCGTGCAGCGCTTCTGCCTTCTTGAATGTGACCGCGCCGCCGATCCCGAGATAGACGTCGAATTCGTCGATCAGCGCTTTGCCGAAATCGTACGCGCCGGTGAAACAGTGGACGACGGCGCGCCGGTCTCGCGCGTAATAGCGCCGCAAGTGCTCGACGAGGTCGTCTTCCGATTCGCGGCAATGGATGATCGTCGGCTTCGATAGCTCACCCGCGAGCTCGAGCTGACGCGCGAAGACCTCGCGTTGGACGTCGCGCGGCGAGAAGTCGTAGTGGTAATCGAGTCCGCATTCACCGATGGCGACGACGCGCGCACCGCGCGCAAGGGCGGGGAGCCAGCTCATGTCGCCCGCGCTCGATGCGAGATGCGGATGCACTCCGACTGCCGGCAGCACCGCGTCATAGCGCACCGCAAGGTCGAGCGTCGCGCGGCTCGTCGCTTCGTCTTGGCCGGCGCAGACGATGCGACCGACCCCCGCCGCTGCCGCACGAGCAAGCACATCGTCGAGATCGGAACTGTATTCCGAGCCGTCGAGATGCGCGTGCGTATCGACGAGGACGGGCTGGTTCAACGGCGCTCGCTGCCCGCGAAGCGCGAGGACCACGCGGCGACGTCTTCGGGCAACACTTTCTTGAAGAGCACGCCTGGGTCATCGACCGGCGAACCAGTCGTCGCGAGCCGCAACTCGGCAGCGAAATCATCGGGAAGCCAGCGCGACGAGGCGGGATCGACGCGGAGCGCGCGCAGTACCCGGGCCCCGGTGTCCGGGATGAACGGCAGCGAGGCCGTCGCGAAGATGCGGATGAGGTTGATCGAAACCGCGAGCACGTGAGCGGCGGCGGCGCGCTCGGCCTTGATCGCCTTCCACGGCGCCGTCCGGTCGAGATAGATGTTGCCCGACGCCCACATCGCCTTGAGCGATTGGACGGCTTTGCGGAATTGAAGCGATTCGAGCGATGCTGTCAGCGCGCCGCCGTGCTCTCGCAACCCTTCGAGCAGATCGTTCTCTTCAGTCGTCGCCCTGCCGTACTCGGGGACCTTCGCGTCGAAATGCATCGCGACGAGCTTGACGACGCGGTTGACGAAGTTGCCGAACGTGTCGGCGAGATCTTTGTTGACGGTGTCGGCGAAGATCTCCCAAGTGAAGGTCGCGTCCGCGCCTTCGGGCGCGTTCGCCATGAGCTGATAGCGCCAGTAGTCCGCCGGGAGCAGTTCGAGCGCATCGGCCATGAAGACGCCGCGCTTGCCGCTCGTCGAGAACTTGCCCCCGTAATAGTTGAGCCAGTTGAAACCCTTGACGAAATCGACGAGCTTCCATGGTTCGCCCGATCCCATGATCGTCGCCGGGAACGTCACCGTGTGGAACGGGATGTTATCTTTCGCCATGAATTGGACGTAGCGGACATCGGCCGGGTCGACCCACCACGACTTCCAGTCGCGACCTGCGGGCTGCGCGTCCGACCACTCCTTCGTCGCACCGATGTACTCGATCGGCGCGTCGAACCACACGTAGAAGACCTTGTTCTCGAAGCCCGGCCGGTCGACGGGGATGCCCCAGTGGAGATCGCGCGTGATCGAGCGGTCCTTGATGCCCTCGTCGAGCCACTTGAGCGCGATCGACCGTACGAGGACGGGCCAATCCTCATGCTGCTCGATCCATGGGCGCAGCCGGTCGGTCATGAGCGACTGTCGCAAGAACAGGTGCTTCGTCTCGCGCATCTCGAGCTCGGTCGAGCCGGAAACTGAAGACCTAGGGTCGATCAGATCGCCGGGTTCGAGCAGGTTCGTGCAGTTCTCACACTGATCGCCTCGTGCGGCCGTATAGCCGCAGTGCGGACACGTGCCGACGACGTAGCGGTCGGGCAAGAAGCGATTCTCGGCGACCGAGAACATCTGGAGGGTCGTGCGCTCTTCGATGAGGCCGTTGCGCTCGAGCATGTCGGCGAAATGCTTGGTCAGCTCGTGGTTTTGCGGCGACGAGCTGCGCCCGAAGTGGTCGAATGCGAGGAAGAAACCTTCGCACAATCCCTTGAGGACTGCATGCTGTTTGCGGCAGTATTCGGAGACCTCGAGCCCGGCGTTGAGCGCGGCGAGCTCCGCCGGCGTGCCGTGTTCGTCGGTGGCGCAGATGTAGAGCACGTCCTCGCCGCGCAGCCGCAAGAACCGCGCGTAGACGTCTGCGGGCAGCATCGAACCCACGAGGTTGCCGAGATGTTTCGCGTCGCTGATGTACGGCAGCGCGCTCGTGATGAGATAGCGGGGCATTCGCCGTCAATTGCCCTCGCGAGCGTCCAAAGCCTTGCCTGCGATGCGGTGCGCGAGCGCGTAGAGGCGCTTGCGATTCGATCCGGTCGCCGAGGCGATCGCGTCGGCTGCGAGCCTCGGACGCACGCCGCGTTCGACGAGCATTTCGACCGCCGCGTCTGCGCGTGCGTCCGCCTCGGCGTCGCCTGATGGCGAAGGCGCGCCGTCCATCACGACGACGAACTCGCCGCGCGGTTCCTCGGACAGCACGCGCAGCGCCGAGGCCGCGTCGCCCTCGATATGCTCCTCAAAGCGCTTTGTGTATTCGCGCAGCACGAAGACGCGCCGCCCCGGCAACTCGCTCGCGATGTCGACGAGCAGTGCGCGCACGCGCGTCGGTGCCTCGTACCAGATCACGGCCGCGGTCTCTCGTGCGAATGCGGCGACATGTGAGCGCCTCGCGCCCGGCGAGCGCGGTGGAAAGCCCTCGAACCGGAAGCGCGTGACGTCGAAGCCGGACAGGACGGCGGCGCTGACGCATGCGCTCGGACCCGGTAGAACTTCGACGGCGGCACCGGCCGCCCGCGCAGCACGCACGAGTTCGACGCCGGGATCTGAGATGCCGGGCATGCCTGCGTCCGTGACGACCGCGATCGTCTTACCGTCTTTGAGTATCCGCGCCGCCTCGTTGAGCCTGCGCGCTTCGACCCGCTCGTGGAATGACCGGACCGGTTTGTCGACCTCGTAGCGTCGCAACAGCGTTTCCGACACTCGCGTGTCCTCTGCGAAGATGAAATCGCACTCACGCAGACAGCGGAGCACGCGAAGCGTCACGTCTTCGAGGTTGCCGAGCGGGGTCGGACAGAGCACGAGGCGTCCGGTCATGCTCGCAGATTGTCCACAGGTCCGGCATTCCCCCCGGAAGAAATGCGATGTCATGGAACCGCTCGATCTTTCAAAGGCCCCGCCGCGCTCTCCGCATTTGGAGCTCGACGGACTCGTCATGATGCCGCGCACGATCGACAAGCTGCGCGCGACGCTGCCCGGCGGCGTCTCGGGCAGCTATCGCGTTCGCGGCATGAGCCTACGGCTGCTGGAATGGCTCGGCGTCGAGGAAGACGCCATCCGCGAAGCCGTCGCACAGGCGAAGACGGATGACGACGTCGCCGTGTGGCTGCGCGGTCGCGTCGATACGACGAAGTATTCGGAATTCAACCGCCGCATGCTCGATCGAAGCACGGATGACGTCGACAAGGAAGCGTTCTTCGAGACGTATCCCTGGATGCGCGAGCGCGGCTTCATGCGGCTCTTCGACGTCATGCTCGAAGATGACCGGATGTCGTTCGCCGGCACGCCCTCCGCGGGCTAGCCCCGCGCAGACGTCGTTTCGACGGCTGCGTCTTCCTTGCACACGTGCTCGAGCCCGAAGCGCTTGACGATCTCCATTGCGCCACGTATCTCGTGCGCAGTCATCGCTTCGCGCCACGACGGCATGTCGCGGCTCGCTTTGCGCTTGGGGCCATCTCTGCCGAGGAACGTCGTCGCCGATCGTCGCGTCGATCGCTCGAGCGCACGTATGTCGAACGGCTTGCCGATGAACGTGAAGATGCGGCGGAATTCGGCCTCGCGGTCGGCGACTATCTTCTCGTAGTCGACGAAACACGCTTCACGGTCCGTCATTTGCCGTTGCGGCACGATGTTCTCGACGCACCAGTCGACGACGTGCCCTTCGATCTCCGTCCGCGCGCCGGCCATGATATCGCGAAAGGGTTCCAGGTGGTCAGTCATGAGCGCAGGTTGGTTGAAATAGACGTCGCGTTTGCGGACGCGCCAGTGCGCCCGGCATCGTGAGTACGCGACTGCGAGCGGATGTCTGCGGATGTAGACGACCGGCATCCCCGCGAAGCGCCGGATGATCCACGCGAGCATGAGCGTGCAGCGGTCGTCTTTGACCAAGCGCTTGCGTGCGATGACGCGTCGGTTCGAATTGTCTGCCCACGGCGACCGGACGCGCCCTTCGAGGATCGATCGCACCGCATCGAAATATTCATCGCCGTCTTCGTCGGGCCGGATGTATTGGAGCCGGGCGAAATGGCGGACCACCTTGACGTGCTCGCGCGTGAAGGGTTCGCCGATGTAGCGGTAGGCGTTGTCGTAGTTGATGACGTCCGCGAGCCACGTCGTGCCGCTACGGCCAGAGCCCGCCAGAAGTACGGTCGCGCGATGGTCCGGATTGACGTCGAGATAGAAAGAGTGTTGGATAGCGGAGATCCGTCGACGTATCCGCGCGCCGAGCGTGTTGCGATAGAAATAGCTCATCGATACCGCTTCCGGAGCGAGACCGTATCGGGGCTTCTTCCGCTCGCGGTGGGCGTCCTATACGCCTGGTAAGGCGGCGGCGGGATTGGTCTACGGATTGCGCGGATTCTCAGGCTGTGACCCTCGAGCTCGTCAATACGATCGCCTCGGTCGCTACGACTCTCATTGTCGCAGCGGCTGCCGTCGCGGCGCTCGTGCAGCTGCGTCACCTGCGGGCGCAGAACCAGATCAGCGGCCAGCTCGCGCTGCGCCAGATCCTCCTCGATCGCGATATGTTCGAGGCAGTCGGGCGCGCCCGCCAAGAAGTGCCCGAGCTCATGAAAGAGCCGGCCTTCAGACGTTACGTCGCCGACTACCATCTCGGTCTCGCCGCAGACAACGAGCGTTACGACTCGCTGTATGAAGACATCTTGGTCGTCGGACGCAACCTCGAGAACATCGGCAACATGATCCGCAACGGCCTCACCGATGCGCGCATCTTCGTCGAGCAGTACTCGCCGCTCGTCATGATCGCATGGGATGCGATCGAACCGCTGCTCCGGATCCGCCGCGCAGCGACCCGCTCCGATAGCGATTGGGAGGATTTCGAGTACCTCACCGTGCTTGCGCGACGCTGGACGGCAGAGAAGAGCTCGGCATATCCCGCGGGCGTCGAGCGCATCCTTCCGCCACACTCAGAACTGGACCGAGACTAAGAATCAAGGATTCAAGGACACCCGCCCCGCACCATGACGTCGTAAAGCAAAGACCGGGCGATAGGAACGCCGGTCCGCTTTTGCTTCAGCGGAGGCCGAATTGGCGACGCCAGGTGCCAGCTTTGAAGATCAACGCTCGCGGTCGCGACGGATCATTCGAATAGTCGTCGTCATCGGCTTGGTCGCGTCTGTCCTCGCGGTATCTCTTCCCGGATTGCTGCCGGCTATGCGCGACAACGGCACGATCTTGAACCTCGGTTTCGACTATGCAGGCCGTGTACAAAGCCTCGACGCGGTCAGCGGTCGATCGGGGTTACGTGTTGGCGATCGCGTGATACTGCACGGTTTCACGCTCAAAGAGTGGGAGCAGCTCACCATGGGCGTGCCGATGGCGATCGGCGAGACGATCCCACTCACCGTCGAACGCGACGCCCGAATCGTTGACATCGAGATCAAGGCCGACACCGTGAGCGGTTGGCCGACCTATTTGGTATACTTGATCAAGACGCTTTCGCAGGTGACGTATCTCATCGTCGCATGTGGGTTGGTGCTGCGCAAACCCAGCCGGTTGACGTGGAGCTTCTTCGCGCTCGCTTTCGGCTATGCGGCGGACATCACGCAGCCATGGTTTTGGCGTAGCCCTGCGGCCTCGCTTCCCATGCTGTGGTGGGCGCAGCTCTACAATGGCGTCGCCATCACGCCCGGCGCGCTGCTCATCTTTGCGGCCTCCTTCCCAGGCCAGACGAGCGGCTTGTTCTGGCGCATCGTCGATCGGACGGGCATTCCGGTCAACGTGATCTTGACGTTGCAGAACGTGGTTTTTTACGTAGCAGGCGTGGCCGGATCGGCGTTGGCGTTTCCGGCGTTGGTCGCTCCGTTGTGGTCGTTTGCAACGCTCGTCGGAGTCCTCATGGTGGTGATCGCCTACTGGAGCAGCGTTGCCGATCAGCGTCAACGTCTGAAGTGGGTCATCTTCGCGTTCATCGTGTCCTACCTCGAGCGCGCGTTTGTCACGTATGTGGATTTTACCGGCGGTCTCTGGCCTCCGGCGTGGTCGAGCGCGGGGTTCACTCCTGACGCGCTCGCGATCGTCAACGTCCTCGTGCCGGTCACCGTGGCATACGCAGTTCTCAAGCATCGCGTGCTCGACATCAATTTCGTGTTCAGCCGTGCGCTCGTCTACGGCATCATCACGTCGCTTGTCGTCGGAGCGTTCGCTTTGATCGACTTCGTGCTCTCGAAGGAGCTCGAACAGCACCAGCTCGCGGTGGCGGTGGAAGTCGTCTTCGCGATCGGATTCGGTTTTGGGCTCAACGGCATCCACAAGCAGGTCGACGCGTTCGTCGATCGCATTCTTTTCCGCAGCCGCCACATGGCGGAAAGGACGATCGAACGCGTCGCGGCAGGCTTGCCCCACGTGACGTCCGCGCGTGCGGTCGACGAAACGCTCGCGGAGGACCCTACGCGTACCCTCAACCTTCTCTCCGCGGCGGTATTCGTTCGCGACGAGTCCGGAGCGTTTGCCCGGCGATCCG
This sequence comes from Candidatus Eremiobacteraceae bacterium, assembly GCA_035710745.1. Taxonomy (NCBI): domain Bacteria; kingdom Bacillati; phylum Vulcanimicrobiota; class Vulcanimicrobiia; order Candidatus Eremiobacterales; family Candidatus Eremiobacteraceae; species Candidatus Eremiobacteraceae bacterium. The sequence continues at coordinate 235,226 of DASTCX010000025.1, forward strand.
CGGTCGGTTGGACCGACGGCGGAAGCACGAAGATCGATGCGGACGACCCGCTTATCGTCAACCTGCTGGGAGAATTTGGAACGATGCCGTTGAGCGAGGTGCGGCAAGGATCGGCTAGTCTTCCTACAGGGGTTGGCGCGCCGGCCATCGCCGTGCCGATGTTCGTCCGCCACCAGCTTCTGGGTTTCGTGCTCTACGGAGCACACGCGAGCGGCGAGGACATCGACCCGGACGAACGGCGCTTGCTCGAGCGGCTTGCGCACGCCGCCGCGGCCACGTACGACCACATCGACTCAGAATCCGCGCGCACCAAACTTCGCGAGATTTCGCAGGAACTCGCCGTGTTGAAAGCCTCAGCGCGCGCGTAGGCTCTGTCCTTATTGCCAAAACGTGCGAATTAGCAAGTGTGTACCGTCCGTCTCCCCTTCGACTCCACCGTCCAGGTCGGTCCGATAGATCCTCGCGCCGGCGTCGCGGAGGGCGGCTAGCGTGTGCGGGCTTGGATGGCCGAAGACGTTGTGCAGGCCGCACGAGATAATCGCGACTTCCGGATGGACGGCCGCGAGGAACGCCGGCGTCGACGAGTATGCGCTGCCGTGGTGACCGACCTTAAGGATGTCGGCTCGCAAATCGGCGGTTCCGTGCGAGAGCAGCCGCGCCTCCGCCTCCGACTGCGCATCGCCGGTCAATAGGATCGCCGTCCTCGCGAACTCGACGCGCAGCACGACCGAGTTGTTGTTGATATCCGATGAGGATCCCGTGATGAGCGGGAGTTCGGGTTCGAGAATCGTCACGTGCGTCGTCCCGCCGAGATCGAACGATTCGCCGCGCCGCGCGACCCGATATCGGACGTGACGTTGGCGCACGACATCCAGAGCCCGTTGGTACGCCGGACCGCCGTAAAGTTGGGCGGAGTCGTACAAGACGCCGACGTTCTCGCGCGCCAAGATGACCGGGAGACCGCCTGCATGATCACCGTGCGGATGCGTCAGAACGACCGCATCGAGATGGAGCACCCAGTGCCGCAGGAGGAACGGCATGACCGTTCGCGTGGCGATGACGTCGCCGATCGGCTGCGCGACGACCTTGTTCGATCCGCTACGCTCGAGCCTTCCACCGCCGTCGACAAGCATCGCGTGCATGCCCGGTGCGCGCACGAGGATGCAGTCGGCTTGGCCGACATCGATGGCGTCGACGCGAAGGTCGGGATCGAGCGCCTCCTTGATACCGGGCGCGACATACATAAGGGCGAGCATAGCGGCAGCCGGCGCGGCCCAGCGGATGATGTGTTGCCGCCGCGAGGGATCGCGCAGTGTCCATGCAGCGCCGGCGAGCGCGACCCAATAGAGGACGAGAAAGGCATGCGTTGGCGGCGGCACGTCGACGTGCGCGTGCGGAAGCGACGCGAACTTGTCGACGACGGCGATCATGAGCGACAGCATCCACCACGCGAGATTCGAAAACGGCGCGAGCAATGGCGGGCAGACGGCGGTTGCCGTCAGCAACGCGCCGCCGAGCGCCATGACGATGCCGACGAGCGGCACGACGACGAGGTTCGCAAGAACCGCCCAGGGCGTGAACGCATCGAAATAGAGCGCTTGGAACGGCCACATCGCGATCTGCACGGCGAGGCTTGTCCGAGCGAGCTCGATGATACGGGCCGGCATGCCGCAGTCGTCGTTCAGACCTGCGTCGCGCAATGCGGGCGAGAGAAGCGCGATGCCGCTGACGCAGGCGAACGACATAGAAAAGGAAGGCGAGAGCAGTGCGAGCGGACGCGGCAGCGCGACCGCGAATGCTGCCGCGGCCAGAACCGCCGACGCCGATCGGCCGCGCCCCGATTCGTAGGCGACGGCGCCTGCGGTGAGCATCGTCGCGGCCCGGATCGTTGGTATGTGAAGGCCGGCGAGCGCGGCGTAGCCCCACGACGCGCAGATGACGATGGCGGTGCGCACCAAGCGCGGGATCGGCAGACGGACGAGCAGCCACGTGACGAGCGCGGCGAAGATCCCGAGGTGTAGTCCGGCGGTCGTCAGGACATGGACGGTGCCCGTATCGGAGAACTCTTGGCGCAAAGCGGCGGGAAGCTGCCCACGGTCGCCCCACAAGATGCCTTCGAGAACCGTCGCCTCGAGCGGCGGCAGACGCGCCTCGACCGCGTGCGCGCAGGCAAGACGCAATCGGCTCATCCACGCCTCCCAACCAGGAGCGTCGCCGAGCGGTTTGACGTCGTAGGCCGACGGAGCCGCGAGGATGACGCGGACGCCTTGTTCGGCGAGCTCGTCACGCTCGGCCGGCTCGCCGTCATTGCGCGCACCGTCCGGCATGCTCAGCCTAGCGCGAACGAGTACGAGCTGACCGGCGAGCCGGTCCGGGCGCGCTAGCGACGGAAAATCGAGAAGTGCTACTTCTCCTCGCAAAGCCGCGGCTGCCGCGCTGCGCGGCGCATCGACGGCGACGATGCGGGCCCGCGTCGTTAGCCCGCTCGCCGTCGGCCGGGGCCGATCGACGACGACGACCCGCGCGATGACATGATGCTCGCCGAGCGGCGCGAACGGCAGGTCGACGCGTTCTCTAAGCGCGAGAGCGGCGCAGGTCGTACCGACGATGAACGCGGCGGAGATCGTGATCGCGAGCGGACGCAGTTCGCGCCTGGCGAGCGACGTCGCTGCGGCGATCGAAGCGAGCGCCGCGAACATCTCGATCCACGTATGGATGCCCGCCGAAATAGCGATGACGCCGAGCGCATACGCACCGAACGAGATCGCGAATGCGTGCGCGCGATATGCGGCGGAGAAAAACGCTTCCACGCAGCGACATCACCACGCGCGCATCGCGCGTCCAGCGCGACGATCGCCGTCCGAGGAACGTTCATAGGGTACGGGGAAGAAGTATGCCCAGCCGTATGCTCTCGAGAAAGGAACGCGCTACGTGGACACTCTCGTCGTCGTGCTCTTAGTTCTGATCCTGCTGGCTGTGACGGGTCACCTACACCTCTAATCGCCGGTCTTCACCACTCGCCGCGATAGGCGGCCGATCTGGGTCGTGGGCCCGGGGTCTCCATGCGCATCCTTGTGACCGGCGGTGCGGGCTTCATCGGTTCGCACGTCGTCGACGAATGCATCGCCGCCGGACACGATGTCTCGGTCGTCGATAACTTCTGGCAACACGGCGGCGGACGGCGTGCCAATCTCAACGCCAAGGCGAAGCTCCACGAGATGGACATCCGCGACAAGGATGTCCGTCAGGTCATCCGCTCGTTTCGCCCGGACGTCGTGAGCCACCACGCCGCACAGCATAGCGTCGCGATATCGACCTCCGATCCGGACTACGACGCGGACGTCAACATCCGTGGGCTCGTCAACATCCTCGAAGGCTGCGCGGCCAACGCCGTCAAGAAGGTCGTCTTCGCTTCGTCGGCCGCGACATACGGCACGCCGCAATACTTACCGATCAACGAGACGCACCCGCAACTCCCCGAATCGCCTTACGGCATCACGAAGATGGCCGCCGAGCACTACCTCCGCTACTATGCCGCTTCGAAGGGCCTCGCGTTCACCGCGCTCCGCTACGGCAACGTCTACGGACCCCGCCAAGATCCGAACGGTGAGGCCGGCGTCATCGCGATCTTCACCGGGCGGATCATCCGCGGCGAGCCGATCCGCGTCGACTGGGATGGCGAGCAGCGCAAGGATTACGTCTTCGTGGGCGACGTCGCTCGCGCGAACGTCATCGCGCTGACGCAAGGCAAAGACGACGTCTTCAACATCGGAACCGGCATCGGGACCTCGGTGAACTCACTGCACGCCGCGATCTCGTCCGCGGTGGGCCGCGACGTCGACGTCGTCCATGCGCCGAAGCGCCCGGGCGACGTGCGCACGTGCATCTTCGCGATCGACAAAGCGCGCGAACAGCTCGGCTGGGAACCGACGACGGCGCTCGCAGAGGGCATCGCGAAAACCGCGGCCTACTTCAAGAGCGCGACGACCGCCTCGTAGAACGCTTCTGGCCGCTCTACGTACGTCATGTGACCTGAACGCGGGATCAGCACGAGCTTCGAATCACGTATCCCTGCTTGGAGCTCGCGCCCGGCCTCGGGCGGACAGATGAAGTCGCTTTCACCCGTCACGATCAGCGTCGGTGCCGTGACAAGTTGCAGATCCGCGCGAAGGTCGGTAGACAGGAACTCGTCCTCGTTGAAGTAGCGCAGCGCGTCGGCGTTGCATGGATGTGCCGCGAGCAGATCGACCCAACGCCTCGCGCGTTCGCCGTATTCGTGGAAGTATAGAGGCATTTCTCGAGCGACGACGCGGGCGAGTGCGGCGTCGTCTTCGTACTCGCCGGCTTGCTCTTGACGCAACGCATCGAGCGCATCCGGCAGCCACGGCTCGCCTTTGCTCGCATCGACCTTGCGTGCGAGCGCCGCTTCCACGTCGGACGAGAATCGCGCGGCCGTGCTCGCGAGCACGAGGCCACTCACTTTTCCCGGATGCCGAGCGGCGAATCGCTGCGCGACGAGTCCGCCGTGGGAAAAGCCTAGCAGGAGCGATGGCTCTTCGATGAGTTCGGCGAGATCGGCGACGTATTCGTCGAGGGCGTACGCCCTCGGATCGCTCGGCTTCGGCGTCGCACCCGTGCCGCGCGGATCGACGTACGCGACTTCAAACGCGCGTTCGAGCCCGCCGAAATCTGGATAGAACTCGGCCGAGCTCAAGCCAGGCCCGCCGGGGTGGGCGTACAGCCTCGGCCCCTTACCGCGATACGACACCGCGAGCTTCACGAATGCTCCGGCGTCATCCGACGACGATGTTGAGCAATCTGTCGGGCACGAAGATCTTCTTGCGGACGGATTTGCCGTCGATCTGAGCGGCGACGGTCGAGACGGTCATGGCCTTCTCGAGCACCGCGTCTTCGGTCGAACCCGGCGGCACCTCGACGACGCCGCGCCACTTGCCGTTCACTTGGACGACGACCTCGATAGCGTCGCGCCTTAGCGCGGCCTCGTCGGCCCCGGGCCACCTCTGTAAGTGAATGCTTTCCCGATGACCCGTGCGCTCCCACAGCTCTTCGGCGATGTGCGGCGCGAACGGCGCGAGCAGCAGGAGCAGCATGCGCAGGCCCTCGCAGAACGCCGGCGATGACGCCGCATCCTCACGACCTGCGGCGTATTTCTCGACCGCGTTGAGCAGCTTCATGATCGACGAGACGCACGTGTTCAGGTGGCGCCGTCCCTCGAACTCGTCCGTGATCGACTTGATCGTCGAATGGGTGACGAAGCGCAGGTCCGACTCATCGGCGGAAAGCGACGCATCGACACGTGGTCCCTCCCTCGCGACCGCCTCGGCGTTGCCGAGAACGAGCCGCCACACGGAAGCGAGGGTGCGCGTCACCCCCGCGATACCCGCCGTCGACCACGGGAAATCCGCGTCCGGCGGTCCGGCGAACATCTCGAACATGCGCAGCGCATCTGCGCCGTAGCGCTCGACGGTCTCATCGATGCCGACGACGTTGCCGCGCGACTTGCTCATCCGCAAGCCGTTCTCGCCCAACACCGAACCCTGGTTGAATAAACGCGTGAACGGCTCGTCGCCCGGGACGAGGCCTTCTTCGGCCAGCACCTTATAGAAGAAACGCGAGTAGAGCAAGTGGAGCACCGCGTGCTCGGCGCCGCCGATGTATTGGTCGATCGGCGCCCAGTAGCGCGCAAGATCGACACGCCACGCGACTTCATCGTCGTGCGCGTCGAGATAGCGCAAATAATACCAAGACGAGCACATGAAGGTGTCCATCGTCTCGTGCTCGCGCGTCGCCGGGCCGTCGCCCAGCGGGCACGTCGTATTCATGAAGGACGGCACGTGCTCGAGCGGACTGCCCGCGACGCCCGTGAACGGCGCGTCGTCCGGCAGCCGGACGGGCAATGCGTCATCGGCGACCGGCACGAGCCCGTGATTCGGACAGTTGACGAACGGGATCGGCGCACCCCAATAGCGTTGGCGCGATATGAGCCAGTCGCGCAGCTTGTAGTTGACCGTCTGTTCGCCGACGCCGCGTTCGATGAGCAGCTCGGCGATCGCTTTGCGCGCCTGTTCGCTCGTGAGACCGGAGAACTCGCCGCTATCGACGAGCACGCCGTCGTCGACGAACGACGTGTCGCCGATCTTCTCATGCCCACCGGCAACCGGCACGATCACCGTCGCGACGCGCAAGCCATGCGCGTGCGCGAATTCGAGATCGCGTTGATCGTGCGCGGGAACGCCCATCACCGCGCCGGACCCATATGTCGCGAGGACGTAGTTCGTCACCCAGATCGGCACGCGCTCGCCGGTGAGCGGATGGAGCGCGTAGGCGCCTGAGAAAACGCCCTGCTTCTCCATCGTGCGCTCGAGCTCGGTCCGATCCTTCGTCGCGGCGACGAACGCGCGAACGTCGTTCGCCTCGCTCGTGCCGCGGATGATCTCTTCGACGAGTGGATGCTCGGCCGCGATCGCGATGAACGTCGCGCCGTAGACCGTGTCGAGGCGCGTCGTGAAGACCGAGATCGACTCATCCAGACCTTCAACGGCGAACGAGAAGGTGACGCCCTCGCTGCGACCGATCCAGTTGCGCTGCATCGTTCGCACGCGCTCCGGCCAGCCGTCGAGGTGGTCGATGCCGGCGAGCAATGCGTCCGCGTACGCCGTGATCTTGAAGAACCATTGGTTGAGAAGCCGGCGCTCGACGACGGACCCGCAGCGCCAACAGACCCCGCCTTCGGCCTGTTCGTTCGCGAGCACGGTTTTATCGACCGGGCACCAATTGACCGGGGCTTCCTTCTTATACGCGAGCCCGCGGCGGTACATCGATAAGAAGAGCCATTGCGTCCACCGGTAGTACTCGGGGTCCGACGTGTCGACTTCGCGAGTCCAATCGTACGACGTGCCGAGCATGCGCACTTGGCGCCGCATGTTCCCGATGTTCGACTCGGTCCATACGCGCGGCTGGATGCCACGCTGGATCGCAGCATTTTCCGCCGGCAGCCCGAACGCGTCCCAACCCATCGGGTGGAGCACGTTGAATCCGCGCATGCGGAGGAAGCGCCCGATGACGTCGCCGAGCGTGTAGTTGCGCGCGTGGCCGACGTGAAGATCGCCGCTCGGATACGGCAGCATCTCGAGCAAGTAGAATTTAGGCTTGTCGGCGCGCTCGACCGCCCGGTTCTGGCCGCTGTCCTCCCACGCGCGCTGCCACTTCGGCTCGATCGTCCGAGGTTCGTACGGCGGGATCTCCTTCGATGCCATAGGTCGGCTGTTACAATGCGCCCCGGCAGTTGCCCTTGACGCGATGATGACGGCAAGGGAGTCTAGCGGCATGGAACGCTTCAAGCCGTACGCGCGGTGGGCCGCGGTCATCGCCGGTGCCGTCGCTCTCGCTTTTGCGTACTTCGCGCCGCACCGGACAGACTCGGTCGTCGTCGCCGACGACTCGCCGCCGCCGCCGCAAGCGATCGCCTCCGCGGAAGTCGCCGCGACTGCATCCCCTTCGCCGGGCGAAATCGCGGTCTACGTCTGCGGGGCGATCCGCCACGTCGGCGTCTTCCGATTGTCGCCTGGTTCGCGAGTCGTCGACGCGGTCGCTCAAGCCGGCGGTCTCGCTGGCGATGCCGATCCGGAGGCGATCAATCTCGCCGAGCCGCTCGTCGACGGCATGAAGATCGACGTGCCGAAGAAGGGCGCGCGTCCTTCGACCTATTCATTCGGCGGCGGTGGCGCGACTTACGACCTTGCGTCGACCGGCGCAAGCGCGACGGGTTCGAGTTCGCACCGCTCGACGCACCACCGAAGCAGCGGCCGCTCCGGTGCGGCGAAACTCCAGCCGGGTGAGACGGTCGACGTCAATACGGCCGGCGAGAGCGAGCTCGAACGGCTGCCTGGAGTCGGCCCGAGCCTCGCGCGCCGGATAATCGAGTACCGCGAGGCGAATGGCCTCTTCGGAACGCCGGATGATCTCCAGAACGTCTCCGGCATCGGGCCGAGCAAGTACGCCAAGATGGAAGCCTTCGTCCGCGTCTGAAGACATCCGAGACGCGCGCTAGCGCGTATCTACGGGCGGAGGTACGGCTCATGTCAAGATCGCTCGCCCTTGCCGCCCTGTGCTCGCTCTTCTTATCTCCTCCGACCGGCGCCCAGGCTTCTACCACTAACCTCGACACCGTCTTGTCGTCGCACGACTGGCTCAACGGTCACGTGAGCGAGTCCGATGTCCGAGGCAAGGTCGTCCTCGTCGATTTCTACACGTTCGAGTGCATCAATTGCCAGCACGTCGAACCGAACTTGCGCAAGCTCTATCGCGACACTCGGCGTGACGACCTCGTCGTCATCAGCGTCCACAGCCCGGAGACGCCGTTCGAACGCGATCGTTCGAACCTAAAGGCTTCGATCGCCTCGCAAGGCATCGCGTGGCCGGTCGTCGTCGACAACGGCTTTGCTGTTTGGAATGCGTACGGTGTGTCAGCATGGCCGACGCAGCTCATCTTCGACCGACACGGCGAACTCGTCAAGACGATCGTCGGGGAAGGTCAGGACGACGATGTGAACAGCACCGTCCGCGAACTCATCGCCCAGAAGTAGTAGGCCGAGCGAAGCTCGGCTATTTTTCCGTTAGATCCCGGCGAACCACTCGTAGCCCTGGTCCTCCCAGTAGCCGCCGTTTCCGAGCATCCCGCCAAGCCCTGCGACGACTTCGATGCGCTGAACGTACTTCGCGCTCTTGTAGCCGAGCTGCGTCGGCACTTTGAGTCTGATCGGCGCGCCGTTCTCGACCGGGATCGGCTTGTCGTTGAGGTCGTACGCAAGCAGCGCTTGCGGGTGCGCGGCCTGACGCATGTCGAGCGACTCGTAGTACGCCTCGCCCGCGCCATCTTGATCCATGCAATGAAAGACGACGTAGCGCGCTTTCGACTGCGGCGAGCTCTCGGAGAGGACGTCGCGCAGCAGCACGCCGGTCCACTTCCCGATGACGCTCCATCCCTCGACGCAATCGTGGCGCGTCACTTGCGCGACGCGCGGGAATGAACGGCGCAGCGTGTCGAGGTCGTACGATTTCGGCGTGTCGACAAGGCCCGTGACGAACAGCCGGTAGCCATGCCACGCTCTACGGCTCCACGCGACGTAGTCGGGCGTCGATGGCGGATCGAACCCGTTCTGGCGAAAGACGGGCGAGATCGCCGATTCTGCGTACTCGCGCGCCATCGGCTGACCCGCCCCGAGCAGCGCAAGGTCGAGACGCTCGGGCAGCTCGAGCACGCGATGGAAGCTCGCATTCTCGGTGAGGTTCGTCGCGATACCCGCGCAACCGGCGAGCGTCGTCGTTCCGACGAGCGCGAGAAATCCGGCGCGATGCATTTTTCTCACGACGATCCCTCTTCGGTTGGCGGGGTTGGCGGCGGTTCGTCGTTCGGCGGCGTTTCTGCGACGGGCGGGGCTGCCGATGCCGGCGCGCTGACCGACGCGGTGCTGAACGCCAGCTCGGGCTCGACGACGAACCAGCCGGTGATCATCGATCGTAGGTTGTTCCAAACGCCCGTGAGCGCGACCATCGAGATGTGCACGACGAAGAACGCCATGAGGGCGATCATGCCGCCGAAGTGCCAGATGCGAGCGAATTGTCTCCCGCCGAACATCGCCGGCAGCCACGGCGCCCATGAGTCGACCGACGGTCCGAGGGCGAGGCCGGAAAGAATGATGATCGGTGCGACGATGAAGACGACGCCGAAGTACGACAGCTTTTGCATCGGGTTGAGATGCGCGCGCGGTTTGACGCGCCAAGGCAAGAGATGCGCTTTCAGCGCGGCCGGCAATGCTCGTAAGTCGGCGAGCGTCGGTCGCAGATCGAACGCCCACCTCGCGTAAAGGACGGCGCAGATGACGAAGACCCAGGCGAAGAACAGATGCCATCTGCGGCCGTCCGCGAGGTCTTGATACGCGGGAATCGTCGCCCACGACGGAAACGCGCGGACGGTTTCTACGCCCTGACCGTCCGGCCCGTAGCCGAGGACGTGCGTCGTATAGAACCGCCGGCCGCCCACTTGCACCCAGCCTTCAGGGCTATCCATATCCGCGGAACCGGTGATGGACAACACCGGGCTTTGAAAAGTCGAGGCGTCGGACGCGTACAGTGCGGGATGCGCGTTGAATATCTGCATGCCGCTCATCGCGAGCACGAACAGCGCGAGCGCGCTCACCCAGTGCGTGAGCCGCACGACGATGGGATGACGGTATATCTTTTGCTTCATGGGTGCCATCGCGGTCGTCCGTCCATCAGAAAGCTATACGTCCGGCAGCGGTTCCCGGATGCCTAGTTGCGGGCTCGCCGTTTTCGCTTCCCAAGCCGCTTGACGGAGACGTTGAGCTTCTTGACCGCCGAATTGACATGCGATTTGACGATGCCGCGCACGATCGATTCGACCTCGCGCCGCTCCGGATACGTCCCCATGTATGGAAGCACGCCGAGCACGACGCCGCACGACGTACATGCGACGGTCGTCACGCGCAGCGTGCCGCCGGCACGCTCTTCGCGCGCGCGAAACGGCACCGCTTTGAGACAATGCGGGCACTTCCGCTTGAAGATCTCCATGCGATGGTTTTCAAGGAGCGCATAGCGGAACCCCCGTCGCGCACAGCGAACGACTAAGCCCCAGTGGCCGACGCAATGCACGGTTTCAGCGCTCGCGAGTTGCGGACGCTCCGAAGCCTGAAGACGCCAGCTGGGGTCCAGCGGCTGCTGAACGCGCTGAGCTACCACGACGCCGATACTGCGTGGTCTCCGCGTCGCGTCTTGCGCGAAGGCACCGGACACTGCCTCGAGGGCGGCATTCTCGCGGCAGCGGCTCTACGGGCGATCGGGCACCCGCCGCTCATCCTCGACCTCGAAGGCGAAAAAGACGACGACCACATCATCGCCGTCTATCGCGAGCGCGGCCACTGGGGCGCGGTCTCGAAGTCGCACTTCAACGGGCTGCGCGAGCGGCCGCCCATCTTCCGGACGCTCCGCGAGCTCGCGCTCACATACTTCGAGGACTACTACAACGGGCGCGGCGAGCGGACGCTGCGCAGATATTCGCGCCCGATCGACCTATCGCGCTTCGATCATCTCGATTGGATGACGACCGAACGCCCGATCTGGTTCGTGCCGCGCTATCTCGTCGAAGAGGCAAAGCACATCCCGCTCATTTCGCGGGCGCAAGCGAAATCGCTCGTCCGCCTCGACCGCTTGTCTATCCAGGCCGGCCTCATCGGCTACGACCACTCGCACATGTTCGCGAACGGCAAGTCGATATACGCCGAGCTCGCGCACACCGACCCGCGGACGAACGGTCCCAAACGAAGCGCGACCGCTTCGAAAGACAATGGAGCGGCCGAGCTTTACGCTCGACCGCCGCGGTCTCGCTCGAAGCCGACATAGCGAGCTGCAAGGTCGTCTGCGGTCGACCGTAAAGGTCGACCGCTCCACCTTTGACCAGATCAGCCGCGGAGCGCGGCGACCGCGCGGTCGACGTCTTCATCGGTGTTGTACAAATGGAACGATAGCCGGACACGGCCGGCGCGCACCGACGCGCGGATGCCAGATTCAAGGAGCTTGCGGAAATCCGCGCGCGCATCCATATAGACGATAGGCGAGACGGGTTCCGGCAACGACAAAGCGGAGCAGAATCGCCGAGCCAGCCGCATGTCGTGCGCCTCGATCGAGGCGATGCCGATCTTATCTATGACCCCGAGCGCCGCAGCCGTACCCAACCAAGAGAACCAGGCGGGTGACGTGTCAAGCCGGCGCGCGGTGGTCCGCGAGATCCGGTTTGGCAGACCGAAGAGGTTGCCGTTCGGATCGTCCGTCGCCCACCAACCTGCGTGGAGCGGCCGAATCGAATCGAGTCGATCACGCCGCACCGCCATGAATGCGCTTCCCCGCGGCGAGAGCAGCCACTTGTATGCGTGGCAGACGTAGAAATCTACCTCGCGCGCGCTCGTGTCGAGCCATCCGCACGCCTGCGTGCCGTCGACGCAAAGCATCGATCCCTTCGCGCGACATCGAGCCGCGAGCAGATCGAGATCGATCACAGCGCCGCTGTGCGCTTGGACGTGACTGACCGCGACGATCGCGAACGTGCCGTCGATCGCATCGATCAACTCGTCGAGCGGAACGCTGCGCACCTCGATCCGGCGGTCCTCATGGACCGTCCACGGAAAAAGCGTCGATGCGAAGTCGTTCTCTGCCGTGAGCACGCGTGCGCCGTCCGGCAACGACGCGGCGATGAGCCCGATGAGCTCCGACACGGTTGCGCCGCACGTGACGTCTGATGCGTCGACGTTGACTAGCTTTGCGAAGGTCGCTCGCGCTCGCTCGGTCGCCGCCTCCCAGTCTTCTTCCCCGGTCCGGCCGGTGCGCCAATCGGCGAGCGCCGCGATCATCGCGTCGTGCGCGGGCCGCGGCGGAAGACCGAATGTCGCCGTGTTCAGATAGGTTCCGTTCTGTTCGAAGAGATCCGCATCGAATTCCATGCGCGCCGCATTCCACACGGTGGCGGCCGATGCTTCGATGCGGCTGCAAGAAAGCGAGGCCGCCCGGGTCCGGCGGCCTCGCGCTGGTGTTAGAACGCTCGCGTTAGTGCGGCCGGGACTTGTTGATCTTGATCTTGGGTATCGCGATATGCGCGACGGGCGCCTTCGGCATAATCGACGCCGCCTGCGCCTTGCTCATCACCGTCATTCGCGCGCTAGCGTTGCCGACGGTCGACGCGTAGATGTGGTAGTCGAAGTCGAGCGAACCGCGACCGCCTTGCACTTCACGCACGACGAATCCGGTCGGGCTCTTGCTGGCGACGTACAGGCCACGCGTATCGCCGTCAGGCGTCAACATGACCTGATACGTCCTGCGCGTGTCGATCGCTTGGGCGAACGCCGCATCGAGCTGGACTGTGGCAACCCCTCCCACGAGGTGCGTGGTGCCGTTGTCCTCGATCGTCGGCGACGTCGACTCCGAGGAGAACGCGGTCGCTACGCTGCCGCCGCGCGTGCGCAAGAAGTTGCCGTACCCGCCAGTGATGAACAAGTCACCGGCGCAGTCGACGTACATGAGGTTGTTGCCGTTCTGGTCGGTCGCGACGAACGGAAACCCGGCTCCCGAGTTGCAGTCTGGGGCGCGGCCGATGATGCCGATGTACGACCCCTGGATATCTGCGCCGTTGCCGCCGGAGTTGACGCCGACATAGGGTTCTAGGCCGACACCGCCTGCGTCCGTCTCTGCGATGATCGCCGGGCCCGTGCTCCCGAGGGCGAACAAGGCCGCCGAGTTGCTCTCCGAGATGGCGATCACGCCGACACCCGAACTGCTCGCACCTTCGACACCCCAGAAGCTGCTTGAAAAGCCCTCGACGCCGACGCCGCTCGAACTCTGGCCCTCGACGCCGACGCTGTTGCCGCTGTAGCCAAAGGTGCCAAATGTCGCGCCCGTACCCGTGACGCCTGCGGCGTTCATCGATATGCCGTTGACGCCGTTACCGCCGACCGATTGACCGAGAACGCCGTTGCCGAATTGCGTCGCGGATCCGATGACGCCCGAACCGAACGGCGAACTATTCGTGTTGATGCCCCTGACACCCGGACCGAGGCCGGTGTTCTTATACGTCTGACAGGGCCTCGTGTTCGTGCACTTGATGACGGCGTTCGGATCGACGGCCCCTTGGCCGACGACAGCCGATGCCGGAGAGAGCGCTAGGCCGCCGGCAAGTACGCCCGCCGCACCGACGACGATCGCCGCGCTCATCATCGGGCGCAAAGAAATCGTACGCATTGGTATCTCCTCATTTTCAGGGTGACAGCGCGGCAACGCAAATGGCCAGAAAAGGCCGGCGATCGGCCGGGCTGTTGCCCGCTCTCATACGCCTGCCGCGGTTCATCTCCCGTTCATGGGCCGGCCTGGATTCGAATGCTCTAGTAGAGTGAGGGTGCGCCTGTCAGCGGGTGAGGAGACCTGCGTCTATGACGATCTGCGCGCCGGTGATGTACCGCGCCCGGTCCGACGTGAGGAACAGCACTGCTTCTGCGACGTCGCGCGTCTCGATCCAGGGAACGTCGAGCAAATTGCCGGCCGAGCGTTCGGCAACGGCTCGCGGCGTGAGCCCCTCGAGCGCTGCGAGACCGTCGTTCATCGGCGTGTCGACGCCCGTCGGATGGATCGAGTTGACGCGGATCCCGTAGGGCGCGAGCTCGATCGCCATCGATTTCGTCAAGCCGGTGAGCCCCCACTTCGAAGCGGCGTAGTGGCTCAGCCGATTCATGCCGCGCAAGCCGGCGATCGACGAGTTGTTGATGATGACGCCGCTGCGCCGCTCGATCATCGACGGAACGACATGCTTTGCGACCAACCAGCAGCCTTTGAGGTTGATGTCGAGCATCGCATCCCACTCCGACTCGGTCAGTTCGTGCACGAGGCCGTACGCGCAGATCCCCGCATTGTTGAAGAGCACGTCGATCCGTCCCCACGCGCGAAGCGCGCGCTCGGAGGCATCATGCACCGCGCCTTCGTCGCGCACGTCGGCGGCGACAGCGATGCAGTCGACTCCGAACGCCTCAGTTTCGCGCACGAGCGCGTCGAGGTCCGCCTGGGTACCGAGCGGATAGCCGGGGTTGCTGAGTTGGCGCGCGACATCGAGCGCGAGCACGTTCGCTCCCGCTCGGGCGAACGCGAGCGCCACCGCCCTTCCTTGCCCGTGCGCCGCGCCGGTGATGAAGGCGGTTTGGCCGGCGAACTCCTTCGCGCCGGTCACTTCACGGCGTCCTTCGCAAAAGGCTTCAAATATTCGTCGAGATCGACGCGCAGCGCGTCGTTGAAGACGTTCGTCGCCAGCATGAGCGAACCGAAGGCGGTGAGGACGACGATCTGCTCGTCGTTCAAGCGCGACTTGAGGCGCTCGAAGAGCTCGTCGGAGACTTCGTGCGGATCGCGAGCGATCGTACGGCCGAACTCGACGATCGTCTTCGACCAGTCGTCGAGCTCGAAGCGATCCGGGTTCTCGCCGGCCTCGATGAATATCCGTCTGAAAAACGTCGAACAGATGAGACAGTCGGTCTGCGATGAGATCGCATGCGAAAAGAGATCGGCGAGCTTTGCGCCGAGGAACGCGACGACTTCATCGCGGAGCGGATACCATTCCATGAGCGCACGAAGCGCGGGCCACGAATGTGCGAGCGTCCGCTTCATGTTCGTCATGCGACCGTGTTCGCGGACCTGCTTGTCGAATTCGGCCCGCGAGTCGGCCGGCGCTTCTTCGCGTTCGAGCGGACGGATTCGGGCCACGACGTTCTCCTCGCGAGGTTGGCGTAGGCGGGGACCCGCCATTCTCGGCGGGCGTCGAACTGCCATTCAAGGTCCGGACGAGCCCGTCATGTGCCGTTTCTCGCAGATTTGACTCGGTCCGCACGGCGTTTCTAGTGGGAATTCGACGGCGGCGCATGCGAACATGACGAGCGCCGCACGACCGGTGGCGGTCGCGCGAAGGCGAGGACCGTAGACAAGATGATAATCGACTACGACGTTTTGGTGCTCGGCGCCGGGCTCGCCGGCATGCGCGCTGCGCTTGAAGCGAAGCGGCGCGGCGCGAGCGTCGGCGTCATCTCGAAAGTGCATCCGCTGCGCAGTCACAGCGGCGCGGCCGAAGGCGGCATCAACGCCGCGCTCGATCCGGGCGATTCGTGGGAGATCCACGCGTTCGACACGATCAAGGGCAGCGATTACCTCGCCGACCAGGATGCCGTCGAGATCATGTGCCGTGAGGCCCCGCGGGACCTCATCGAGATGGAGCACATGGGCGTCGTCTTCTTCCGCGGACCCGACGGGAAGCTCGGCACGCGGGCGTTCGGCGGTGCGAGCAAGGCGCGGACGTACTTCGTCGCCGACATCACCGGCCAAGCGCTCCTCAACGCGCTCTACGACACGATCCTCAAGGAAGGCGTCAAGACCCACGACGAGTGGTTCGCCACGGCGCTCTACGTGCCCGACGGCACGTGCCGAGGCGCGGTCGCGATCGACATGCTGCGCGGCGAGCTTCATCTATTACGCGCCAAGGCAGTCATTCTCGCCGCGGGCGGCATGGGCCGCGTGTACGAACCGAGCACGAACGCGCTCATCTGCACGGGCGACGGACACGCGCTCGCCTATCGCGCCGGCGCACCGCTCATGGACATGGAGATGGTCCAATACCATCCGACCACGCTCAAGGGCACGGGCTTCCTCATGACCGAAGGCGCGCGCGGCGAAGGCGCGTACCTGACGAACAAAGACGGCGAGCGCTTCATGCAGCGCTACGCGCCGAAGATGATGGAGCTCGCATCGCGCGACGTCGTGTCGCGGTCGGAGACGATCGAACTGGCTGAGGGCCGCGGCGTCGACGGGTGCGTCTTCCTCGATCTGCGCCACCTCGGCGCGGAGCTGATCCATAAGAAGCTGCCGCAGATCCACGAGATCGCGCTCAATTTCCTCGGCCTCGACATGGTCGAGGTGCCGATCCCGATCCGGCCGGGCATGCATTACATCATGGGCGGCGTGAAGACCGACCCCGACGGCGCGACGCCGCTGGCGGGACTCTACGCGGCCGGCGAGTGCGCGTGCGTGAGCGTCCACGGCGGCAACCGCCTCGGCGCGAACTCGCTGCTCGACACGCTCGTCTTCGGACGGCGCGCCGGCGCGCACAGCGCCGATTACGTGAAGAGCGTCAAGCCGCTCACGACCGGTGAAGAATTCCTCAAGTCGGAGCAGCAGCGCATCCAAGCGCTCCTCGACCGGCCGTACAAAGGCGAGACGCACGCGCGCTTGCGATTGGAACTCGGCACGCTCATGGACGAGAAGGTCGGCGTCTACCGCGACGAGGCTGGGCTGGAGGATGCGCTCGCGAAGGTCCGCGCGATCCGGACTCGCGCCCGATCTGTGAGCGTCCAAGACAAAGGCCGCATCTACAACCAAGCTTTGCTCTTCGCGCTCGAGCTCGACTACATGATCGACTGCGCCGAAGCGACGATCATGTCGGCGATCGAGCGAAAAGAAAGCCGCGGTGCGCAGGCGCGCAGCGACTACCCGAAGCGCGACGACGCGAACTGGCTCAAGCACATCCTCGTGACGCAGACGCCTGGCGCCGACCCGAAGATATCGTACCTGCCGGTGACGATCACGAAGTGGCAGCCGATGGAACGCACGTACTAAAGGGACGGATCCGCACATGCATGTGAAGATGGTCGTCGGTCGATACGCACCGGACAGGAAGCTGGACGGTGAGCTCGGTGCGCCATATCCGCCGCCGTACGCCGACAAACCGCGTAAGACGTATCAGACGTTCGAGATCGACTTGCATGATGAGGCGATGGTCCTCGACGGCCTCATCCACATCCGCGAGCACGTCGACGAATCGCTCGTCGTGCGCTGCTCGTGCCGCTGCGCGATCTGTGGGTCGTGCGCGATGTGGATCAACGGCCACGCGAAGCTCGCGTGCACGACGAAGATGAAAGACGTCATCGAGAACGGCGCCGTGCGCGTCGAAGCGCCGCCGTCGATGATGCCCGTCCGCGACCTCGTTTGGGACATGGGCCCTTTCATGGAAAAGATGCGTTCGGTCAAGCCGTGGCTCGAAGGCAAACCAGTCTCTCCGGATGAGGAGTACCGCGTACCTAACGAGGCGATGGACGAGCTCGTGCAAGAGGTCAGCTGCATCTCGTGCGGCGCGTGCCTCATGGACTGCGAGTCGTACGCCGTCAACGACAAGTTCCTCGGCCCGCACGCGCTCGCACGCGCCTACCGGTATGCGAACGACCCGCGCGACTCGATGCAGCAGGAACGGCTCAAGGAGTACAGCGATCCGAACGGCGTGTGGGATTGCACGCACTGCTACGAGTGCGTCCACGTGTGTCCGAAGGGCGTCGCGCCGCTCGAACAGATATTGAAGATCCGTCAGATGTCGGTCGCTGCAGGCTATACGAACAACGCGGGCACGCGGCACGCGCTCGCGTTCGCGGAGTCGGTCCGCGACAGCGGTCGTCTCAACGAGCTGACGCTCATGCCGAAGTCGCTCGGCCTGTTCAACATAAAGGCGCAGCTGCAATCGCTGCCCAGCGCGTTCAACCTGCTGCGCGCAGGCAAATTGCCCCCGATCATCCACCATAAGATCCCGGGCGTCACTCGCGTCAAGGCGATCTTCAAAAAAGTGGGCGGTCCGCTGACATGAGGATGGCAACACGATGAAGGTCGCATTCTGGCCAGGCTGCGTCTCGAAAGGCGCCTGCCCCGAGCTCTACGTCTCGACGCACAAGGTCGCCGAGGCCCTCGGAATCGAGCTCCACGAGCTCACCGAAGCGCCGTGCACCGGCGCCGGTGTTTTGAGCGAGCAGAATCCGGCGCTGGCGGATTCGCTCAACGGGCTGACGCTCGCGATGGCGGAGAAGCTCGGTGCGGATCTCATGACGATCTGCAGCACGTGCCAAGGCGTGCTCAGCAACCATAACTATCAGCTGACCCACAAGCCCGAACGTATGGAACGCGCGAACGCGGTGCTCTCGGAACAAGGCTACACGTATAAGGGCACGACGAAGGTCAAGCACTTGCTGTGGATCCTCGTCGAGGACATCGGTCTTGACAAGATACGCTCGCTGGTCAAGCGCAAGCTGACGGGTTTGAAGATCGCGCCGTTCTACGGATGCTACATCTTACGACCGGAAGAGTACTTAGGGCTTCGTGAGAAGCCCGAGCGCAAGAACTATCTCGAGCAGATCATCTCGATCATCGGCGGCGAGCCGGTCGAGTATCACGGCAAGTCGAAATGCTGCGGCTTCCCGATGGTGACGATGAACCGCGACAAGGCCCTGATGATGGGCGGCAATCATATCATGGAGGCCAAAAGCAAGGGCGCCGATCTGCTGGTGACGCCTTGCCCGCTGTGCCATCTCAACCTCGACGCGCAGCAGCCCGACGCTGCACGCGTCATGAAGCAGACGATCGACGTGCCGATCTTCCACTTGCCGCAGCTGCTCGGGTTGGCTTTCGGCTTCAGCCCCGAAGAGCTGCGGCTCGATCATCACGTCGTGCCGACGACCAAAGCCCTCGAAAAAGTCGAGCTAAAAGTCTAACCCTTCGCGACTTCGCATAAGAAAAGGGAGCGGTCGAGATTTATCTCGACCGCCGCGGTCTTTCCAATTGTAGGCCGACTATTTCCCAGGTTGTGGCACGATCCGGATGTACGGCTTCGGCGATTCCCAGCCTTGCGGGAAGAGCGTCTTCGCATCGTCGTTCGACACCGAACCCGCGATGATGACGTTATCGCCATTCTTCCAGTTCACGGGCGTCGCGACTTTATGCTTCGCCGTCAGCTGCAACGAGTCGAGGACGCGCAGCACTTCATCGAAGTTGCGACCCGTCGTCATCGGATAGACGAGGATGAGTTTGATCTTCTTGTCCGGGCCGATGATGTAGACGTTGCGGACCGTCTGATTGTCGGCCGGCGTGCGGCCTTGCGACGAGCCCGGCGTATCTGCCGGTAGCATGCCCCACGCCTTGGAGATCGAGAGATCGGTGTCGCCGATGATCGGATAGTTGGGGGCGTGACCTTGCGTCTCTTTGATGTCGGCCGCCCACCTTGCGTGGTCGTCGGTCGGATCGACGCTCAATCCGATGATCTTCGTGTCGCGTCTGTCGAACTCGGGTTTTATCTTCGCCATGTAGCCGAGCTCGGTCGTGCACACGGGCGTGAAATCTTTGGGATGCGAGAACAGCACGGCCCACTTACCGCCGAGCCAGTCGTGGAACTTTATCTTGCCTTCCGTTGTGTTCGCTTCGAAGTCGGGGGCTTCGCTACCGATCGTGAGGGCCATGAGTCGAGCTTCCTCCGGAAAAGGGCGATGAGGGAGCTGTCTCTTGGCGAGGCGCGAAAAGCGCCCCTGTCGCGCTCACCGCGGAGACATCGCGACAATGATGACGCCCGTAGCTACGTCAAATGTTAAAGAAGCGTTGGTCCGCTGTAGCGGGCGAATCGGAGTGGCGCAAGCACACAGAAGAGCGTGACCCCAAGGGCGATGAGCATCCAACCCGCCGTGTAAGACGGCGTCGCCGCGAAGAGCGTCGCGACGAACGGCGGCGTGGAGGCCCCCGTCGCGAGCGCGGCGCGAACAGCGAAAACGAGGATCGAGCCGAGCGACGCGGCGAGGCCGATGAAGCCCGGAAGCGCACGCAGCCATGGGAATGCGAGCGGCGAAGGCGCGCCTTCGCGGGCGACAGCGCTCATGACCGATGCGACGAACGAGTCGGACGGCACGATCGGCTCGCTCTGCGATAGGATGCGGTCGAGTTCGGCGTCCTTCATCGGCCTTGCGCCTCGAGTTCGGGTTCGCGCAACAACACGGGGAGCTTTTCGCGCAGGATCGCTCGCGCCCTCGATAGCCGCGCCTTGACAGTACCGGCGGGGACGCCGATCGTCGCCGCGGCCGAGTCCACCGCCTGATCGTGGAAATAATAGAGGACGACCGCCTCGCGGTAGATCCACGGAAGCGTCAAGACGGCTCTTCTTATCATGCGCTCGCGCGCCGTCGTCTCGACGCTTATCGCCACGTCGGGCTGTGCGGCGCTCGATGCGTCCGGCTCGAGAGGCAGCACGACGGGCGGCAACCGGCGACATGTCGACCGGTACGTGTTGAGCGCGACCGCGTGCAGCCAGGTCGAAAAAGTCGATTCTCCGCGCCATTTCCGAATCGCTCGAAAGGCACGCACGAAAGCGTCTTGCGCCATCTCCTCAGCGAGGCTACGGTCGTAACAGAACCTATACGCGAGGTCGACCAGCCGCGTTTGCCATCGGCGGACGATCCCTTCAAACGCGGACACGTCGCCCTCGACAACCCTTGCGACGTCCGCTCGATCCTCGCATTCGTTCACCCACGCGCCCTCGCCGATTAGACGACGCGACGGCACATCCGGTTGCGTTTCTTCGGCGGCGAGCGACTCGAAGAAATGCAACCGCGGCCGGCGTTGGTGCGTCCAACCGGGCAGAACGCCGAATCCGGTCCGAAGGAGGCCCACCGATGGATTACCTGGCACTCGCGATCTTCCTCAGCGTCGGCGCCGCGTCCATGTTCTCGATGATCTCGATCGTCGCGTGGTCCGATGCGAGGCGCATGGAGCGAGAGACGTACTATCGCAGCGAGCTGCTCAAGAAAGCGGCCGAATCGGATGCTGCGGGAGCCGCCGCTACGATCGAGTACCTACGCGCGCAAGAGACCGCGGCTTCGAAACGTCGCAGCGAAGCGTTCAAGCTCGGCGGCCTCATCACCGCTGCGGCCGGGATCGGTCTCACGATCTTCCTTTGGCTGATCGTCGGAGATCACGGTCCGCCGATCTACTCGCTAGGTCTCATCCCGACGCTTATCGGCGCCGTCCTCCTCGTCTACACGTACACATCCCCGCGCGCTTGACGTCGTCGCAGTTATCGCCAGCAATCCGTGATCGGGCTGACGTCGGCCGAACCGCCGAGCGGGCGAAGGCCGTACATATCCTCGATCGTGCGCAGAACTCGGTAGTGGTCGATGCGCTCGCCGTATTTCCCGGGCTTGACATGCGCTCCGACGAAGATCGTCGGTATCGTGTTGTCGAATTCGCGGTCGCTTTCGTCCCACGTGATGATGACGAGCGCGTCGTGCGCGCGGCCCCAAGCGACGATCGGACCAATGTTCGCGCGCAGCCAATCGTCGGCGGCGGCGATGCTTCCCGAGTGCATATCGTGGGCCAGATCCGGGATGATGAAGGCCACGGTCGGCAACGCATCATATGCGGGGAGCCGCGTCAGAGGAAGATTGCTAGACCTGGGCACGTCGTGAAAACCGACCCACGGCGCATGTTTTTGTGAATAACCGTGATTCGCCACGCCGCCCGTACAGCCGGCGAACCCCCGCGAGGGCAAGTCCTCGGAGTATCCGGCAAAACTCAAGTGCGCGCGAAGCAGTGAACCACCTAATGTCGGAGAGTTCGGGTCCATACCGCGTTCGGGGCAGACGTCGCCGTTCCAATTGACGTTGCCCGTGAAAAGCGCGAGGTAGTTCGGTTGGCTCGGGTGCGCGACGCCGTTCGCGTTGGTGAATAGCGCCCCCGAGTCCGCGAGCGAGTTGACGTACGGCGCGTCTTCATTGCCGATGATCCTCGACGGCGACTTGTTCTCCTCGATGACGATGATGACGTGCTTCGGACGCGGCAACGTGCCTCGTGCCTGGACGAACGGGTTCGGGATCGGCGGCGGCGACGTGAGCCGCGTATTCGGAAGGTATCTCGTGAAGACGAAATATGCCAGACTGAGCACTGCGATGAGCGCGACGATCAGGACGATCGCCCGCTTCATATCTCATCACGCGTGACGCCTCGGAGCATGAAGCGCTCGGCCGATCGGACGAACCTCATCGCGCGATGCTCCTTCGTCACGATCGGCTCGGTGAGGATCGCGCGGATGCCGAGCAGTTTGGCGCCGAGCACGTCGGCGAAGAGCTGATCGCCGATGACGACGATCTCGCTGCGCGCCACTCGAAGCTTCTTCACCGCGCGGAAGATCCCGAAGGGCAGCGGCTTGAGCGCTCCGTGGACGAACGTGACGACCCCGAGCATGCTCGCGACGCTGCTCACCCACGCGCGAACGTTGTTGGAGACGATCGCCATCGCATAGCCCGCCGCGAGGGCCCGATTCACCCAATCGGCGACTTCTGGACTCGGCTCGAGATGGTGCCAGCCGACGAGCGTGTTGTCGAGATCGACGACGATGCCGCGAACGCCCTCGCTTCGAAGCGAATCGAGCGAGATACGCGTGATGTTCGCGACGACACGCAATGGTCTGATGAAGTGGCGCGGCGTGCGGAATCTCACGCTTCCCCGGTTTCAACGGCCGGCGAGGGCGCTGGGACGAGAACCTCGATGGCGCTCGGAACGATGTCGAACGTGGCGGGTGTCGACGTGACGATCTCCCCGTCGACCTCGATGCGCATCCGCTTGCCCGTCTTGACCTCGAAACGTTTGCCATGAAGAGTGAAGACGGAGCGGACGTCGTCGTATTGCCGGCGCAGCAGCGCGGTCAACACTTCGAGATAGTCCTTCCAATCCTTGAGCTGTACGCTGTAGAGGTCGAGTTTGCGGTCGTCGATGGCGGCTTCGTCGGTCGCCACGAATCCACCGAAGTTCTGGCCGTTCCCCACGGTGAGCTGAGCCGTTCGCTGGGCGATGACCTCACCGGACGGAAGGGTGACGAGCGCACGGAAGCGCCGCATGGCGAAGACGATCTGTAGGGCATGGAAGAGCAGCGCGAAGACGCCGAAGCTCGACTTCGACTCCTTCGTCAGACGGCGGCAGAGAGCGACGCTCATGCCGATGCTCGCTTCGTTGAAGTAGTAGACGTCGTTGACCCGGCCGACGTCGATCCGCCGCGTGTGCCCCTGACCTATGACCTCACAGGCCCGCGGGAGCTCGGCCGGAATGCCAAGTGTCTTGGCCAAGTCGTTCGCGGTGCCGAGCGGCAAGATCCCGAGCGGCAGCTTCGATCCGACGAGACCCTGCAGGACGGCGTTGAGCGTTCCATCGCCGCCGCCGGCGATGACGAGATCGACGCGATCGGCATGTTCTCGAATAGCGGCGGCGACGCTCGATCGCGTCGCGGTTACGGCGTGCACGATGTCGAGGCCGAGTTCTTGCAGCGCGACGATCGCGTCGCTAGACTTTGCGGCAACGTTTCTCGCGTCGTCGTTGAGCAGGACAAGCGCGCGTCGCCTAGCCCGAGCTGGTGCATGACTATCGCGAGCCATTGATGTCTCGACGATACTTGCGGATGACACAGTAATGGTATGCCCATGCCTGGTCGCTCCCAAGCATACAACAGCGGGAGCACGCATGGAGTCGACCATTGTGGGTACAGTTGGCGGAGCGCAATGGCCGCATCGATGCCACCTGCGCCCGCTCCGCCAAGGAAGGCGGTAAGGAGGATCGATCATGGATGAATGGATCACAGGATTATTCCGCGACCGTGGGGCCGCGGACGACGCCGTCGAAGAGCTGCAGAAAGCAGGCTACGGCATCAACGACATAGGCGTCATGATGACGGAAGACACGCGCGTGCGCAAGTTCGAGGCGGAAAAGGGTAACAAAGCTTCCGAGGGGGCGACGGCGGGCGGCCTCGTCGGCGGAACGTTGGGAGCGATCGTCGCGGGCCTGACCGCGACAGGCAGCATCGCAGCGGTCGTGGCGACCGGCGGAGCGGCGGCACCGCTCGTGGCCGGACCTCTCGCGGCGGCGCTTGCCGGACTTGGTGCGGGCGCGGTCAGCGGCGGCGTCATCGGCGCCCTCGTCGGAGCCGGCATCCCTGAGGTACGTGCGAAGGAGTACGAGGCGAAGCTAAGAGACGGCGCGATCATGGTCAGCGTTCGCGCATCTGCCGGCGATGCAAGCGCGGCTCGAGCGATCCTGAACGACGCGCAAGCCGACAAGTCGGAACAAAGAGCCCGCGAGAAAGTGGCCAGGGAAACCAACTAGGGGTCGGCCTCGACAGTCGGAGCGAGGTTGGGCAATTAGTCCAGCCTCGCACGCGTCGAGGGGGCGATCGTGAGGTCATCCACGGGGGCCCAGGGCGGCCGACAAGAAGCCGTATAGGGTTGGAACTCCCCGCTGCGCAGAAAACGAGACTGCTCCGACTCCTCGGCGTGGCGGGAGCATTGGTTTTCGTACTCGTGGTGCTCGCGTTTCGGCGCTGGAGCGATGGCCCTATCGAGGACGCCGACTACATGGTAAGAGTTACGCCTACGTACCCGCAAGCCGCGCTCAAGGCCGGCATCCAAGGCCAGGTGATCGTCGCCATCACGGTTGGTTGGAATGGCAGACTCCTCGCTTCCTCGGTCCGGTCATCGTCCGGCAGCACGCTTCTCAACGACGCGGCACTCGGCGCGGCTCGCGAGTCCACGTTTCGCCCTCCGACGCTTAACGGTATCCCGATCCAACGCAGCTACATCATCCTCTACACGTTCGAGCTTAACGGACCTCAGCCTCGATGAACACGTTTTGAGTCTCGATCAAGATGTAGTGGTCGTTCGCCGCTTCGATCCAACCGGCCGATATGAGCGATACATTCTTGCCGTCGAGCCGAAAAATGACGCCCGGAACGTCCATCGTCGCATAGTTCTTGCCATGGAAGTGATCGCACCAGACGCCGATGGCTTTCTCGAGCACGCCGTTGGTCGCGTGAGACATCGCCGCGTCCGTCAGGATGCTTACTCGACGGTGCGCAACGATATCATCGAGCGCGCTTCCGGTTCCGGCCATGCCGTCGGTACATGTGTCGCCATCGGCGAGCACGTGATGCGGAAGACCATAGACCGGTGAAGCGGGCGGCGATACCGCGATCGCCTGACCGCCTCGAAGCTCGTACCAATCCCTTTGACTTCCCGAGCCTTTCGCGGAGATCAGCCGGTTGTCGTTTTCGAACGACAGGACCCAATAATCGTGCGCGAGCTGAACCGGGTGAAGCACGCCTCGCGAGAGGGTCGCGATCTGTTGCCTTTGGGACCCTTGGGCGTAGTACATCACGTAGAGCCGGTCGTCGACGACGCGCGCCTCGCTGAAGAGCCACGTCGGTTTGAAGATGCTCACGTGCACGCCTGGACCAAAGGACGTCTTCCCGATCACCGGTGCTTGCTCGACGAGCGCCGCCGCGACGGACGATGACACCGGTGATGGGCCGCCCGATTCGGCGTCCGGCATGCGTGGCGCGTTGTCACCGCAGCCTACGACCGTCGCGCAAGCGACCAGCAGCGCGACGGCGATTAGATCCATCAAACGCTTCATGTCGTCATATGGATTGTCCGACGGCAACCGCCTGCTCCGGCTGCCACGCAGCTCCTTCGGCCATAAACCGATCGAGTTCTTCGGGCCCCAAGGACGCCGCGAGCGTGTCGTAGAGCCTCGTCGCGGCCTCATGGACCTGGATCTTGTTGGAAAGGCCGCGCGACTCGAATTGTTGGCGACCGTAGCCGTAGATCCGAGCGGCATCATCCACGCGACCGTCGCGCGCTGCGACGCTTCCCAGAAGGAACATGACTTCGCCGACGTAGAGCGGGTCTTGCGTCGCGCGCGCGTTCTGAAACGCATTGCGTGCCGCGTCACGCGCGCCTACGAAGTCCTCGAGCAACATGAGGTTGATCGCGATGTTGACGTAGACGATGAGCAGGTCGCGAATGTTCTTCCTCGGCAAGAACACCGCAAGCGCCTCATCGAAATAGATCTGCGCCTGGCGGTGATTTCTAGCGAGAAATTCCGTCGCTCCGAGATTCGAGAGCACGGCTCCCGCTAACCGTTCGCATCCAAGCCTCTTGAACATCGCGATCGCCTCTCGGTTGAGCGAACGAGACGTTTCGAAGTCCTCTCGATGCTCGGCGACGACCGCCTTCATGCCGATAGCGCGCGCGAGCGAAAGCTGCGGTCCGGACTTGCGATAGATCGCGATCGCGCGCTCGATCACCTCGAGGGCCTCGTCGTTCTTGCTGGCTTCGGTCAGCTGCCACGTCGTCGCGTAGAGCGCGTCTGCGAGGCCCGCCTCATCGCCGGCACGCTCGAAGACATCGCGTGCGCTCGCCGCCATCTCGTAGCTGTGGGCGCCGTTGACCAACGTCGACAGCGTCAGCTGTACGCGCGCGACGATGAGGGGGTGCGCGTCCACATTGACGTGGTCGAGGGCGAGCGCGATCCAGTTTCTCGCTTCCGCATTGAGGCCGACGGCGACCCACAACGAACCGAGCGCGGCCGCGATTTCGGCGCCGATGAGCGGATCGTGGCCGCCGTGCAGCGCCCAACCGAGCGCCGTGCGGAAATTGTCGAGCTCGAGCTCCTCGGTCGGCAACCAGGCCTCGGTGGGCTCACTGCGGTGACGGGAGTCTGCAGCTAGCGCCATGCTCCGGAAATATTCGGCATGACGTCGTTCCATCGCAAGACGTGAGACGTCGCCGTCGAGCATCTGGAGCGCGTAGGCGCGCGTGGATTCAAGCAGTCGAAAGCGCTCACCGTCCCTCGACGTGTCGGCGAGGACGAGCGATTTGTCCGTCAGCGAGGACAGGAGATCGAGGACGTCCCCTTCGTCGATCCCGCCGTGAGCGCACACTGCCGTCGCAGCTTCCATCGTGAAGCCGCCGGCGAAAACGCCTAGTCTATTGAAGAAGGTCTGCTCATGCTTATCGAGCAGGCCATAGCTCCAATCGATGAGTGCCGTTAACGTCTTCTGGCGTGGCAGTGCCGTCCGGCTACCGGCCGTGAGGATTTTGAACCGCTCGTCCAGCCGTTTAGCGAGCGTCGGCACCGACAAGACTTTGATGCGCGATGCGGCGAGTTCGATCGCGAGCGGAATGCCATCGAGGCGCCGACAGATCTCTGCGACCACAGGCGCTGTATCGTCGGTCAGCGTGAAGCGGTTGTCCGCCGCGGTGGCTCGGTCGACGAAGAGCGCCACCGCGCCGTA
The DNA here is from genome assembly GCA_035710745.1 of Candidatus Eremiobacteraceae bacterium. NCBI lineage: Bacteria > Bacillati > Vulcanimicrobiota > Vulcanimicrobiia > Candidatus Eremiobacterales > Candidatus Eremiobacteraceae > Candidatus Eremiobacteraceae bacterium. The sequence continues at coordinate 262,752 of DASTCX010000025.1, forward strand.
ATCTCGCGCCATGGCGGCCGACAGAGTCGTCGATGCTTCGGGCACGGAAAGCGACGGGAGCCGATGCACGTATTCGCCCGCGATGGCTAGCGGCTGCCGCGAAGTCGTCAGGATTCGTACTTGCGGACACTGCTTGAGGATAGCGTTGGCGATCGTCGCCGCCGCGTCGAGCACGTGCTCGCAATTGTCAAGGATGAGCAGGAGGCTTCGTTGCTTCAGCGCTTCGACGATCGAAGTCTCGATCGAGTCGCCGGACTGCTTCACTTCGAGCGCCCGCGCGACGGCGCTCGAAACGAGACGCGCGTCCGAGATCGAGGCGAGGTCGGCGAACCAAACACCGTTCGCGTAGCGATCGATCGTGTCGGCTCCGATCTGAAGCGCTAACCTCGTCTTCCCTACGCCGCCTGCGCCTGCGATCGTCACCAGAGGATGCGCCGCGAGCAATTGTTTGACGTCTTCGAGATCGCGCTCGCGGCCGAGCAGAGCCGTGAGCTGCACCGGGAGATTGTTCGGTCGGGCTTCGAGCGAGTTGAGCGGCGCGAAATCGCTCGGGAGGCCCGGAACCGACAGCTGCCAAACGCGCTCCGGCTGCATCAGATCCTTGAGACGACGCATGCCGAGGTCGACGAACGATGCGTCGGTGGGCAGATCATCGGCGATCGCGTTTCGCACGTCGTCGGAGACGAGCACCTGACCGCCGTGCCCGATCGACATGATGCGAGCGACCCGATTCACCGTCGAGCCGAAGTAGTCGCTGTCGCGCTCGACGGCGGTGCCGAGATGGATCCCCATGCGTACGCGGATCCCTCCGACGGCGGTGAAGTCTTCATCGGAGAGCCTGCGCTGGCTGGAAAGCGCGGCGTGGAGCGCTTGGTGCGGCCTGGCGAACGCCGCGCAGAACGCGTCGCCGACGGTCTTGAAGACGAAGCCGCCATAGCGTTCGATCTCCGAACGGAGGAGGGCATCGTGACGCGCGATGGCGTCCGTCATCGAGTCGTGGTGCTGCTCCCAACGACTCGTCGAGCCTTCGACGTCGGTGAAGAGAAACGTGACTGTGCCCGACGGAATCGAAGTCGGGCCCGGCTCGAACGGCGAGGCTGCGGAGAGTTCCGGCATGTTCGCCCGTGCTTCGTCGTGATATCGCGCTAACCCGCCGCTCACGGCCCTCCTGGTGTGATATAGCCGCCGTGCCGACACCAATCCGCGATGCCGGCGCACGAACCGATCGGCACGTCGGCGAGGCACCCCAACACCTCACCAACACTGGCTTTGGAGGCGATATCGGGATACTGTTTGTAGAACCGGTCTACCGATTGGACGTAATCCTCGACCGGCTTACCGAAACTTGGATTTCTATAGAGATGCAGAATACCAAGGCCGAGCTTCTGAGCGTCCGAGCCCGCGTTTTGCATGAAGTACGAGTTGGCGCGTACCCTCCCGTCATTTGCTCCATTCGCATAAGCACTGATCATGCCAATTACCAAATTATCTTTTTCGGAAGCGGGAAGACCAGACCACCACAGTCCGTTTGCCTTCGGTGGATTGGGTACTGGTGGAGGACCTGTGCGCGTTACGCAGCCCCCTTGAGTGAGGGTGCCAAGGACGCATACGAAAAGCAGGCGCTTTAGATGCATAGCTTCATCCGCCTTCGCATCTCACAACTAGGTGGCCTGACCTGGCCCCCGCGCGTATCCCAATCATGATGGGCAAACTGGACGCTTTGAGGTGATCGCCGCGAGGGCGAATTCGTCGGGGGTCCGGTCCCCGAGCGACGCGTGCGGCCGGGTCTCGTTGTAGTCGCGGCGCCACGCC